>QIBA01000268.1 GCA_003225175.1 Acidobacteriota bacterium | reverse complement strand
GATGATAAACACGAAGAACTTTCCAACTTATATGATAATCTCTTTGAACGTTTTGAGCTGGCTCAAAAAGGAATTAATGAATTAAATGATTCTAACGAATCCTTACAAAAACAATTGGCATCTCGTCCTGAAATTTCTGATAAGTCTTACAAGAAAATTAAAGCAGAACGAGATAAACTTAGGGGTGAAAAAATGGTTTTAACTCGTCATAATATTAATCTTAAAAGTGAGATAGAAATAAAAGATGAAAAACTCTCCAAATTTTTGAAGGATCACTTTGAGGGATAATTTAGGATAATATTTTTTTCTTTTTTCTGTAATTTTTCTTTCATACTCTTCTTTAATAAAATTTTTTTGTTTTTCTTTGCCGATCATTAAATTTTTCTGGGGCATTCGGTCAGACATTTCTGTCAATCATCCATGTATGACTTGTGTAATTTTCTGACTTTCCTAAATTGATCATCTGCATCCATTGTTTGTTATCACGTTTTGCTGATCATATTGTCATCGTAATTTTGTATCTCCTACGTAAATTATTTTATATTGTCTTTTCACAGTAAATAAGTTAACCTTCATTTTCAGATCGTAATTTTCTCTTTTTCCATTATTTTCATCTGATGAGGATTCGTCTTCTTGTATTCTTCTCCCCTCACTAGAGCGAATACCTATGCAGTTTAAATTCCTTTCTCTACTTTTCGTACTGTATCCGTTTGGATTTTTGTTTCTACACACTCTTGCCATATGTCCATTCTTTTCACGGTTGTAACATTTTATTTCTCCTTTCTCTTCACAATTTGACGAATAAT
>QIBA01000267.1 GCA_003225175.1 Acidobacteriota bacterium | reverse complement strand
AGTTTCTTTGACCAAATCAGTGAAAATTCTCGAACGTTCGGCCAGGCACTGCTGAAGCGCGAGAGGAAACGATCCTTGGCGCCATTGTGTTTGTCTTGTTCTTTGTCCTGCTCGCCGCTGTTCGGATCTTTGTCCTAGGCTCTGCAATGAGCCGTTGGGGCTTCTCACAGCCGCAATTCTGATTGCATTCGAATTGGGTCTCTTTCGGACGGTGAACCGAGCCTTGCAATTGGGCAAGGCTGCTTCGCAGTTTACCTGGTACTGCACACTGACGAGAAGAGGCCATGTCCAGTCACGAAAAGTACGACACACATCGAAAAGCACTTGCCCTCAATCTCGATCACACCATCTTTGGTTCGTTCGCGGAGATCGGCGCCGGGCAGGAGGTAGCTCGTTGGTTTCTGCGTGTGGGAGGCGCTTCCGGCACGGTCGCCAAGTCAATCTCAGCCTACGACAAGGGAATAAGCGATCAACTTTATGGAATCGGGACACGCTATGTCTCTAAAGCGCGCGTCCAGGCAATGCTCGACACCGAGTGGGTACAACTGCTTGGACAACTCCAGGCCAGCCGCGGAGCTGACACCAAGTTTTTCTCATTCGTGGATAGTGTTTCTGCCAGAAATTACACGGGAACGAATGATTGTCATGGGTGGGTGGGGTTACGTTTCCAGAGGGTGCCGCGTGGAGGGCCCAATGAAATAATTCTACACGTAAATCTGCGGGACCTAAGCAATCAGAGCCAGCAAGAAGCTGTTGGCATTCTCGGCGTGAATCTAATCGATGCAGCGTTCCATGCTCTGGGAACACCTGAAGCGTTTCTCGCAAACTTGTTCGAGGATTTGGGGTCGCAACGAGCGGAGATCGACTGCTTGGAATGCAAGGGACCGGTCTTTGAAGGCTGGGACCGAAATGAAATTCACGTTTCTGGGCGGTTTTGATAGCGTGAGCCAGTTTCATGCGAATCCGGTTCGGGATACCTTGGCACAAGTGCCAAAGGGAGAGTTAGCGGAAACCAAAGGAAGACTGGGACTGTTTTGTCTCTCCCTCACTGGCGAGCGTGCGGAAGGCAGCAAAAGTCGGCTAGCAGAAGTCATGAACCATATAAAAACTCTCCAAAAGCTGACCTATGGAGTGATGCTATTCCGCGCAAGGGAACTCTACAAAATGAGTGCCTACGTAAATCGGTACACGAAATCCCGTATTCACTTTGCAATTGGTTTGACAGTACTCTTGCATGTATTTGACGATCGTTATAGGGAATTGCCTGGAACCTTACTGGAAGGTATTGCCCGGCTCTTTATGCAAAATGTCCGAGTCAGTGTTTATCCCATGGCGGCCGAGGAAGTGCGACGACGAGTAGAACTGGCCAGCCTCACAGGATGGAGATGGAAAGAGAAGGATGGGATGATCGCTGCTGACGATTTGTATCCGCCAGAACCATTGGACCATCTCTATCGATATCTGCTCAGCAGCAAATTCATAATCCCAGAAAAGCCAGCGAGTGAACGCAGTTCGCTGAAGATAGTCCGGATGGGTTGACGTTGCAGGCCAGCGGCAGAGCTAGCGGTGATAATGTTTACAGAGCAGGCCAGACACTGCCAAACCGTCCATCTTGAAAGTGGCCACTCTCCCAGCTTGGGCATTCACCGGGAACTCTAACACTGATATCGTCACGAACCGTACAGAATCACTCTCGGCTGGTGCTCCCAAGGCTCCTTGTAATACCAAAGCTCGACGCTTTCGACCATGCGGCGTTCACCAGAGAGGCCGATGATGTGATTTTCTCCTCCTGGCCAG
>QIBA01000266.1 GCA_003225175.1 Acidobacteriota bacterium | reverse complement strand
CAACGCCGACCCACGGCAAGAGCCGCGCCGGAGGCGCCAAAATACGAAAGCCCAGCATGAAATGCCCGCTTTCCGGCATTGAAATGCTGGGTTCAGGTGTAGTTACAATTCCTAGTCCCAGAGGGACGACACGCAGCCGACGACGCACCTCGGATCGTAATCAACCCTACCACCGCGGTGGCAATCAACGCGCCGCACCGCGCTGGAGGCGCCAAATATGAAAGCCCAGCATGAAATGCCCGCTCTCCGGCATTGAAATGCTGGGTTGATGTGTAGGTTAGAATTCCCAGTCCCGGAGGGACGATATTCATCCGAGGACACACCTCGGATCGTAATCAACCCTATCACCGCGATCGCAATCAACGCCGCACCGCGCCGGAGGCGCCAGATCTGAAAGCCCAGCATGAAATGCCCGGTTTAGGCATGAAATGCTGGGTTCACGTGTAGGTTAGAATTCCGAGTCCCGGAGGGACGATATGGGACATTCCTACATCAATGTCCTCGTTCACATTGTTTTCAGCACCAAAGGACGCCGAAAAATCATTCCCGTCGAAAAACAAGAAGAACTCTGGAAGTACATCACTGGGATTGCCCGAAATCCTGGTGTTAACGCCATCGCGGTTGGCGGAATGCCAGATCACATTCACATGCTGATTGCCGAATCAGGTACCGTTCCTATCTCTACCGTGCTCCAGAAGATCAAGGGCAGCTCGTCAAAGTGGCTCGGAACGCAGGTGCGCGGGTTTGCCTGGCAGGAAGGATTTGGAGCCTTCGGCGTGAGCGCGTCGCATCGCGACAAGGTGATCGCATATATCCACAATCAGCCTGAGCACCATAAGAAGAGAACCTTTGAGGAGGAGTTTCTAGCCCTGTTGAAAGCGGTTGGAGTTGATTACGATCCAAGATATGTTTTGGGATGAGTGTCGTCCCACCGGGACTCGGATCATTTCCATTTGCAGCCCAGCATTTCATGCTGGGCTTTCACATTCGGCGCCTCCGGCGCTGATTGGCCCAACGGCAACATCCTCATTGCAAAAATGAGATCAGGACAATGGCCTGGGGGCCCATGCCGTCCCTCCGGGACTCGGGATTCTAATCTACACGTCAACCCAGCATTTCAAGGCGCTGCGCGAAATGATAGCGGAAGCGCAGCACATCCTCGCAACTGTGAATCTGCCAGAGGGACGCGCTGGACGCACAAACGAATTGTTATCATCGGCAGTGTTTCTCGCTGACCATCTTTGTTGAGCGTCAGAACCTCACGATTCGCATGGCAATCCGGCGCTTTACGCGGCTGACTAATGCATTCTCAAAGAAACTGGATAACCACAAAGCGGCCTGCGAGTTGCATTTCGCTTACTACAATTTTTGCCGGATACACCGCACTCTGCGCGTGACTCCCGCGATGGAAGCTGGTATTACCGATCACATATGGACGCTGCGGGAACTGCTGGCGTAATCCGGCGTAAAATCGTACCCCTGTTCGGCCATAACCGTCGGGGGGAAGATGCCGCGCATCTTGTCTGTTGGGTATGACTCAATGCTGCTCAAAACCCGCGAGCTGCTTCTTAAGCAAATGGGTATGAGGTCGTCTCCGCAGAGGGATTTTCTCTCGCTTATCAAATCTGCGATTCCCACGGGCATACTTTCGACCTGGTCGTATTGGGGCATTCAATTCCCCACGAGGACAAGGTCGAACTTGTAAAACGCTGCACTGAGACCTGCACGTGCCCCGTTCTGGCGCTACTCCGTGCTCACGAGGGGCCCATCAAAGGCGCTGCGCGTTCTATCGAATCTGGCGAACCGAGAGTATTCATTCAAGCGGTAGAGGACATCTTGCGCGAGCGACACAAGTGAAGCATCAACGCAGTTTTAGGACACTACCAAAACGGGCATTTCATGCTGGGCTTTCACATTCGGCGCCTCCGGCGCTGATTGGCCCAACGGCAACATCCTCATTGCAAAAATG
>QIBA01000265.1 GCA_003225175.1 Acidobacteriota bacterium | reverse complement strand
TTTTCGGTTAGATCAGCTGGCTTACCTTCCTTCGCCTCGCCGCGGGCTGACGAGCTGACCTGGGCGGCCTGTCGAGTTTGAGACCCAAACATTAATTCCTCCTACTGTTCACCATTCCGGAACGAACTGCCGGCATTTACTCTTCAGTAGGATTGATGATCAGTTAAGCTCGTCAAATTCGCGGTATTCTCGTTAATCTTGGACACAAGACGCCTGCGCTGCGGGAGGAACACGCGTAACCACGTTCGCAGCGCTCGGCTTCGGGCGCCGCCATTTACGGACCGGCACGACACCGCTGCCGTTAAGAATGTATCGGCGAACCTGCTCCAACTCCTCGCCCGTCATGTCGTCGAGAGCATCATCATCGTCGTTGAACATGGCAGCATGAAATCTCTGATCCTTGGCATCTGCAGCGATGGCCGGAAAGCCGGGCCTGTTGTCGACCCTGAGGCCGTCGACCAGCATTTCTAAGCCGTTCTCCAGGTGTCGTTCGAGTTCGGCGAAGCCGCGAATGCCAGGACGCCAGCGCCGCCATACCTCGACGTAGCGCCGGACCACGTTTTTCTGCGAGTCGGTGAGTGCGATCTGATGCATTACCCCTCTCCCTGCAGTCTGGAGAGAGCGTGGGCAGGGCATGGTTAAGCACTAGTTTACGGCAGAAGGCTTTGGGGATGACTGTGCTGTGACAATTTGTGGTGCGGCGTTAAGCTTTACGCACCGTTAACCGCAGCACCAATTAATTCCGCCCGGTTCCACCTACCCACCTAAGCGTAAATACCCGTTGGACGATGCTGCGCTGTGTGACGGTGATATCCTTGGGAGCCGGTGGTTCGAAGCGATGAGCAGTCGATTCATGAACCAATTCGCCTGATTGAAAGCTTAGATGCACCTCGCATCGCTACGCCACCAGAAGCTCCATAACCGCGCCTCAGGTCTGGAGATTGCCCTTGCCGAAGCTCTTGTATTCCAGCGAAACGGTCCGATGCGGAGCCACGCTGGAATTAGACAGCAAAGAAACCTGTCATTGGTATATATGGGTCAATATTATACGAGGAAAAGAATGCCTACAAAATAGCCCAAATGGTCGCCACTCTGAATTCACTTTTTTCGGAGCGGCTGCTTCCCGTCATGTTCCGAAATCCTGCTTTGGCAGCCTTCACGAATGCCGTTTGGCATTGCTCGTCTGCTGCGGAGATCATTTGGAAACTGAACGAGGCAGCGACGCCGGCTGTAGTGCCACCCCCGAAATCATCTGCTGAGTTGCTGGGCGCGTTTTGCGAGCTGATGGAGCGACATCCGACCAGCCAATTCGACATCTCCCGTCTGCCTGCCTCAAAACAGAAGATGAAGGGCGTCATCAGGGAGGTGTGGCAGCGGGAGCCGAAGCTGCGTGATCTGCTTGGACACATGTATCTGTATCTCAGTCATTTTCAGGATGGCATCGGCGATGCGCTCGATTCTACACTTCCGAGCAGTGCGGACGGCGTCGCCGACCCTCATGACTTAGACGCGTTACAGCAGGGACCGCTAGAAATGACCAGACCGACAGGCGAGCACTTTCGGCAGCGGCGTCTTTGGGAGAAAGCTTCCCTATCCGAGATGGAGATACTGAAGCAGGAATGGGCTAAATTCGTCCGCGAGCATGAGTGAGCAGAGAACCCGTTCAGCGCCCCGCAACATTAACTTGATCCCTTAACTTGAGGCGCGGAGACATTTCGACGAGCTGTGACGATAAATTCGGGAAGTGTTGCATGCGACGAGGACACTTGCGATCGCGGCATGCATGATGATGCGCTGTTGATGGCCTATGCCGGCGCGATCGCCGGAGTGAGGAGGCATAGCCGCTTGAACAGCCAACCGGCGTAACGATTGGCCAAGCATATCGCGGCGTCCTGCCCCATGCCGGTATCAATGAGCACGAAGATCACGGCGATCAGCGCGTTCATTGTCTCGCTCCAATGCTGCGCCGTGCCTATCATGACCGGGTAAACAAGCGATCAATCGTGAGGAAGCGGGGCGGCTGGCGGCAAACGTGCGTTTGGCCATCTCTGCTTAACTACGTTTTGTGCTCGGAATACTTATTTAACTGCAACTTGAAACAAATCATCAAGAACTCCTCGGTATCGTTCGGCCATGCACAGCATCACGCCAGATGAGACCGCCTCGGTTCTGACCTTATTG
>QIBA01000264.1 GCA_003225175.1 Acidobacteriota bacterium | reverse complement strand
GGCGGATCGGCATTTTCAACCGCAGTTACTACGAGGAAACGCTCGTCGTGCGGGTGCATCCCGAGTTTCTCGCCGGGCAAAAGCTACCGGAGGAATGCGTTACCAAAAATATCTGGGAGGAGCGATTCCACGACATCCGCGCCTTTGAGCGTTACCTGCATCGCAACGGAACGGTTGTGTTGAAATTCTTCCTTCATGTCTCCAAAGAGGAACAGCAGAAGCGTTTTCTGGAGCGGCTCGAAAACCCTGAGAAGAACTGGAAATTCTCACTCAACGACGCCAAAGAGCGCGGGTTTTGGGATGACTACATGGACGCCTACGAACAAACGATCCGGGAGACAGCAACGGAGAATTCACCCTGGTATGTGGTGCCGGCGGATAACAAATGGTTCACGCGAGTAATTGTCGCGGCGGGGGTGATTGATGCGCTCGCCTCGCTGAAGTTGCAGTACCCGAAAGTCAGCGCCGCAAAACGTAAGGAACTCGGCGCAGCCCGCAAGGCGCTGCTTACGACGAAGTAACGGCCGATTTGAAACTTGAAACGGGTGGATCAACCACGTAGTGCAAACGCTGAAACCAAATGAAGACGAAAATAAACCCACTCATCATCAGCCTGCTTATTTTCCTTCCCGCCATCAGCATGGCCGCGGAAGTGGAAGGAATGCCGGCAGCCGACGCTCTCAAGCGGTTACAGGATGGAAACGCAAAGTTTGTCGCTGCAACGTTGACCGGTCTTAATGGTCAGGAGCTGGTCGTGCGTCGCACTGAGCTGACGAAAGATCAAAAACCCTTTGCTATTATCGTCAGCTGCTCGGATTCACGCGTTCCTCCGGAACTGATTTTTGATGTTGGACTCGGGGATGTCTTTGTCGTTCGAACAGCGGGTGAAGTGGTCGATCCGGTGGCGATGGGTAGTGTCGAGTATGCGGTCGAGCACCTCGGCACAAACCTGATTGTTGTCCTGGGTCACCAAAAGTGCGGAGCGGTAGCGGCCGCAGTTTCGCACGCCAAGGAATCCGGAAATATTCCTGATGTATTGAAAGCAATTGCACCGGCGGTTGGGGAGACAAAAGGCAAACCGGGCGATCCACTCGATAACGCTGTGCGCGCGAACGCCGTTGATATTGCCAAGCACGTAGAGACGACTGGCCCCTTTATTCCGCCGCGAGTGAAGGCCGGGACGTTGAAAGTCTTGGCCGCGCGATATGACATGGACTCCGGTAAGGTCGAGTTACTACAGTAACTCGAGATTGCCGTTTGCGTCTGTCGTTTAGACAAACCGTTTCTGGCAGCGTGCGCGACGACGCCACCGCAAAGGGTGACGCAATATGCTCCCGCAGCGGATAGCTTAAGGGAGGCACGGTCACCGCAAGTTCCAGCGGAGAAGCGAGCGGCCGATTACCTGCACGCCGCTGCGATCACGGCTCCGCTACTTGGCTCAGGAACTCAGGAGACACCAGCCCTGAACACTTACAACACCGCTGCCGCGGAGCTGACCATTTTACTGCGCTCCAGTGAAGGAGGCCGACTATGGAACCAGCCGCTGACGGTTACTTCAAATAACGAGACTTACCATTTGCATCTGCAACCTGCCGGTCCTGCTGTTTGGGCGCCGGACTATTTCAACTCCTTTCAGCTGGCCAACTCAATTAAGCATCCACTGGCAGAGAAGCAGATAGTTCAGGAAGGGATAGGGGGTGAACTGGTCGGAGTTCGGACTACTACTCCGCGGGAAAACTTCGCGCCGCTGAAGGGAATCAGCGCTCCGGTAACAACTACTCTCGATTTCAAAGGACAGGACGCGACTTTGGCGCTGCGTCGCCCGGCGAAACAACCGACGGCGTTAGTTGAAGGCAAGGTTCGTCCACTCGCTGCCGATTTCACGGCGCCGATCAGCTACTACTCACCCCCATCTAACCTCATGTTCGTTGAATTAATGGCAGCGCTGCGGTCTGCTCATTACCTCGAAAAAACGGGGTTATATTTCCTTCAGCCTTACGATCCGGATCGCATCCCGCTCGTCTTTGTTCACGGTCTGGTGTCAAGCCCGTTTACCTGGGTAAAGACGATCAACGGGCTGCAGGCAGATCCAGAGATACGGAAACGCTACCAGTTCTGGGTCTTCGCTTATCCGACTGGCACGCCCATTCTTTATTCCGCCTTCCGCCTGCGGGAGGAGTTGGCCAAAGCGGACAAACTTTATCCTAACCATCGTCCCTGTGTTGTCGTCGGTCACAGCATGGGCGGAATACTCGCTCACGCTCAGGTAGTGACGGTTACTCCTCCGATGTGGGAGAAAGCCGTCGGTCCGACGGCAAGGGATATCCTGGCCCGCAATTCCAACAATAGCCTTGTTATGCACGCGCTTATCTTTAAGCGCAACCCACGCATAAAACGCGTCGTTTTCATTTGTACTCCGCATCGCGGAAGCGAGATGGCCAGTGGAGGAATCGGCCGACTCGCGATTAGCTTAATCTCGCTGCCGCTCAACGTCGCTACTGTGTTGCAGGGTGCCGTAACCCAAGAGGAGCTGATACAAATCACTGGCAGCA
>QIBA01000263.1 GCA_003225175.1 Acidobacteriota bacterium | reverse complement strand
TATAAATAAGATTCCCAGATTTTTCCTGTATCAATTCAGTGTACTGCGTATGAGAAACTTATGGCTCTTTGCTCTGCGATTTTTCACATTGCTCCTCCATAGTTTTCATCTTTAATTATATGTTTGGATTCAAAATCTGCTTTAATAACACATAGGACATACATCATTCTTTCGTAGTATTTGAATTTTTGGTAATTTTTCATTCCATCATCTTTTGGTAATGTAACTTTTTGGAGTACATTGTCTAATTTGTAACACCAATCTTGATGGGTATCCAATTTTTGCTTGCATGTGAATGTTTGCGTGCATTTATTACAAAAGTGTTTTTTTGCTTTGTGCGCAGAATCTTTAAACAATAATTTTTCAATGTCTTTCACCCATATAAAATGATGCTTTACTTTGAAATCTTCTACTTTACCTGCAATTTCTGAAAGTGCTATTAAATGTATTATATGGGGGCAATCATAATTTTTACTATGGATAACACACTTTACTGTTTTTTTACTTTCATTCCATTCCCAAATGTTTATACTTATTTCAGGGTTTAACTTCTCAATTTTATCAAATGTTTGTAGACAAATAGGAGTTGGCATTGGGATACCGGTTAAATTTACATTGACTAAATATGGCTTTATTACACTGAGACGTTCAGGATGCATTACTTTTCCTTTGTTAGCTAAATGAAAAAAATGCTCTGCTAAGGCATAATGTAAACAGTTGTCATCTCATGTTTTAGAGTTATTAGGATTTATTGTTGCCTTCTTACTTGCAAGTTTTTCTGGTGTTAGAATATAGCTTCTGCCTATTGCTCGTTCATATTTGTATACTTCAATATATATCATTTCTATTCGTATTAACTCTTTACCTGAACCATGTTTTAAGTATGTATTAATTTCTGCATCAATTTCTCCTACTGTTTGCCATAGATGATTTTCTATGTATTCTTCAGTAAGTAAAACACAGTTACTTCCAAAGTGAGGGGAACTTTGGAATTGTTTTGTAATGCCTTCTCCTTTGCTAAAACTGGTCTTTAAATAAGTACACACCAGTCTAAAGCTGACAAATAGGCACACCAATAGGCATCCCTATTGTGAGTTGGTAGGATGCCAGTTGGAGAATATTTGGCCATATTTATTATTGCCAATTGCAGTTAAATGATGGAGGAAATTGTGACACAACCATTATACAACCATTTTCCATTCAGGATGCGGAATAGCATTCAATAGACTGGAACTTAAATGTTTCAGATAAAACAATAAGTCACAATCAGATATGCTGATTGTGATTTATTTAATTTGAATTAGATTTAGTTTAATACATAAGAATAATCCGATTGAAGTTTATTGCTTATATAAACTAAGTATTAGAAAATGCTGATTTTAAAAAATTTATTATATATTAAATACTGATTTTTAAAAATTTACTATATATTAAATGCTGATTTTTAAAAATTTATTATTTTATTATTATTAATACAAAATAACTGATTATCTATTCTTGTGATTGTCGTGAAAGTGTATTTGATGATTGACTATTACAAGCATTTTCAATAGCTGACTTTAAGGAACCCTTATAACTGTCAATTGACTAACTTGGTGCATTTGTTGGTGCCGACAGTTCTTTATCGTAAACATTTACTATATCACGAATACAAGCTCATTTCTTTGGAACTTTTGACGATTCAGAAAAGATTTGATCTACATAATCACGCAGAAATTGTCATAACTACAAATAAAAAGAGATAAGTAAACTTGAAATTTCAATCAAATAATCATATTCAACAAACTTACAGTCGCTGAACGCCATTTTAGATCCTTTACTACGATCCTTCTTTTGTCAGTAGGGTTTTCTTGGTCAGTTTCCGATAACTCAGGAGAATGGTATGCCGATTCAGTCATGATAGGTTGCAGTTCATGCTTCCTAAATAATTTGATTACAGGGTCATTTATCGCATCTAGATAGTTCATCGTATTTGTTCTATTTACCCGTTTCTGTAATTGAATAAAATAAATTGAATAATAATGAATAAAGAAGCTAAATAACAAAGCTACTTACGTCATTTCTTCTACTATTTTAATGCTTTCTTTTTGCCTGTTCGGTCTTAATAGTTTTCGATTTATGTTTTCTTAAATGATTTTCCCGCTGGTATTTATGCCTATTGTGAATCATTTCACGTACAATTTCTTCAGATATCGAAAACAATTCTGAATCTAATGTATCTAAGACAGATGGCACCATAATATTTACAAGTTGGCATTGATTCTTGTATGTGTTATCCAAGCTTAACTGATTGTTG
>QIBA01000262.1 GCA_003225175.1 Acidobacteriota bacterium | reverse complement strand
GAGGAAATTGACGCGATTCTTCTCCGATACGCGAAATCAGTCATTGGAAACATTCTGGCGCTCGGCGGCGACCGACCAGCTGGAATGGCGTACGATAAATCGCGCGACTCGTTCCAACACGCAATCGACCTGGTAAAATTCGTTCGTCTGTTCAACGAATCCGGCGTCCATCGTGACCGCCGTGGTTTCGGGATTGGCGTTGCTGGTTTTCCCGAAGGACATCCTGCCACGCCTAATAGGTTGGTTGAGATGGATCATTTCAAAGCTAAGGTGGATGCTGGCGCCGATTACATTGTCACACAGCTCTTTTTTGATAATCGCGACTTTTTCGATTTCCGGGAGCGCTGTGGGCTCGCAGGCGTTCATATACCTATCATCGCCGGCATCATGCCGATTACCTCTATCACTGGGTTGAAACGCATGGCGGAACTGGCTGGCGGCGCACGTTTTCCTGCGAAGCTGCTACGTGCTCTACAGCCTTGCCAAAATGATCCCGACATGGTTAGGCACGTTGGCATTCAATACGCATTGGAGCAATGCCATGACCTTCTGACTAACGATGTTGCCGGTATCCATTTCTATACGCTCAATCAGTCGGGCGCTACCCGGATGATTTTTGACAGCCTCGGCATTCCCCGCAATCGCAACCTGCAAGCTTCGAACGTTTAGCTGCAGCAATCCATTTTGGCCGAATCGTCCAACGCTTGCATGCGTTTTGTGCATGATTCGAGCTGTTTACAAGAAAACGCGAACATTTGCACAGACTGGGTAGTATGGGCACACTCTTAGAGTGCTGAACGTCCGCCGCGTGATTTTCTGGCAAGCTGTACCCGTCGTTTGTGCAATTGCGCTCGTGGTAGCGCTTTCGCGCGTCCTTCCAGTTGTCACTTTTGTCGCAGGCTTACAGGAACGTATGATGAGGTGGGGCGCTTGGGCCGGGATTTGCTATCCATTATTGTTTGCAGCTAGCAATATCCTTCTGCTGCCGGGAGGCATCCTTGCTGTGGGAAGCGGTTTCTTCTTCGGCCTATGGTGGGGATTTTTGCTCGTATTGGCGGGCAACATCATTTCGACGGCGATTTCCTTTACGTTGAGTCGCTTCGTCGCCAAGCTGAGCCAATTGCATCCGCTCTTTCCTACCAGCCTGCTGAATTACGTTTATGGGCTAACGCGAATTCGTTTTGGCAGCTACATGCTTTGGGCGTCGATTGGGCGTATGCCTGGGCTTTTCTTTTACGCGTACATAGGAACGCTGGGCCAACTTGCAGTGCGCGTCATGCGTGGCAAAAGTTACCCGCGGACAGTCGAGTATTGGATTTGGGGCGGCGCATTCATCACAACGGTGTTGTTCTTGGTTGTGTTGGGTCGCATCGCGCGTCGGGCGATTCAAACGTCACCGGACCGACGGTCAGATGGAACGCCAAAAGAACCGCTGGAGCGCCGGATATTATCCAGCTAAAGCTATAGCTGTCAGTCATTTATGTATAAATTACCGAATAAGTATGACGTGGTGGTCATAGGTAGCGGGCATGCTGGGATCGAAGCGGCACTCGCGGCCGCACGAATCGGCTGCCGGACACTGATGTTGACCCAGAATCTCGATACGATTGGGCAGATGTCGTGCAACCCTGCAATCGGCGGACTTGCCAAAGGGCATATTGTTCGTGAAATCGATGCGATGGGCGGAGCAATGGGGCTCAATGCTGATGCGACTGGAATCCAATTTCGAATGCTCAACCAAAAAAAGGGTCCGGCGGTCCGCGCTCCACGGGTCCAGTGCGACAAAAAGGCGTACCAGTTTAGGATGAAAGCCATTTTGGAGCAGGTGCAGAACATAGACGTGAAGCAGGGTACCGTGTCGCGCATTGTTGAGAATGGCGGGGCGGTGGTCGGTGTTGAAACCGATATCAACGTGGCGATCGCATCG
>QIBA01000261.1 GCA_003225175.1 Acidobacteriota bacterium | reverse complement strand
CTCAAAGAGTTTATCAATTCCAATAATGAAATAATAAGCCAAGAAAATTTGAGGCAACTTTTCTCTGATGGAACACAGCCAAAGTGGGCAAAGGATTTAATCCTTAGCAAGCTCAAACCACTCTTTCTGAGAACCAGACATTTAGACAACTCAAAAAAAAACCTAATAATTCGAGACTTCTTATTGGTGCTTTTTCCTTCATTTGCAGAATAACATTACGAACGATTAACCATTCTAGCTGCAGATTTCCGCAGGTCTTGGAGCAACTGGAGAAATGTCCTCTGGCAAAAAATAACGCAAAGATATGAAAAGTTTTCTAAGAATTCAAAGAGTTCTTCTGTTAAAGATCGTGAATGCGTAAACTCATATCTAAAATCTATTCACATTTCTGAAATATTTGAAACGTGAACTAAACATGTGTCAAGTAGATTATCAAATAATGAAGAGATGATACTTAAAAATCTTGTCATGTTTGCATTTTACTTTCTTATAAAGAATCAGAAGACTGCTCACGATGAAATTTTTTCTTTTACCGGAAATTTGTACATCATCAATTGTAACTTTATGAGTACATACAACATTACGACCTCAATGGATCTGTCAAAATATGAAATTACTTTAGAAATTAAAAGTCCTGATAACTCTGATGAAGAGAAGCCTAAAAAGCGCTCGAAAAAGAAGTAATTTCAAAATGGTAAGCGCACAGGAGATCTGGAACAGCCCAACCAAAAATGAGCCCTGAACAAACTACAGTCATGTCAACCATATCTACATTTCCGAATCTTCTCTGAATGTGACGCAAATTTGAATTTTTTTTTCAATTTAATGATAATAACACGTTTTTAGTTTTTTTTAAACATAATT
>QIBA01000260.1 GCA_003225175.1 Acidobacteriota bacterium | reverse complement strand
CACGAAATGAAAATCGTGAAAGAGGGAAGAACCCGCTGCCAACGGTCAGCGCGGACTTTTCTATGGGTTGCGACACTCGTCAAGAAGCGAATCGCGGTCGAGCAACCCGAAGTGATGAACGCCGTATGTCTATTTGCGAGCGTGCCGCGCCATCACGCTACAAGCTTCGTATATCGCTTCGAGTGCAACTAAATCGCCGGAGACGTTCAGCTTGTCTCCCACGACACGCTAGTCGCCGGAAGCATCTGTTACATCCACCGGATAGCGGGAACTCATTTGGTGGCCAGCGAACTTTAACGATTGAAGAACGGCAAATTCTAATTTATCAGTAACAGCCATACCCTTTATGAAAGTAACGACTTCGATCGGAATCGTTGTAACATGTCTCTTCTTGGCTGCGTGTGAGAAGCATGCTGAATCGACGGCTGGAACAACGACGCCTGAAGCTGCCGCTGCCGCGTCGCCAATCGCTGGTACTAGCCCGAGCATAGCGGCGGCACCCAATCCCGTTCCGGCGGGAAGCGGTGCGGGAGCGACCACAATTAAATGGACAACCGGTGATGGAACAACCGGAAACGTTTTCGTCTCGGAAACTGGAGCTGAAGAAAAACCTTTTACCTCAGGACCAACCGGTTCATCTGACGCACCTTGGATTCAAATCGGCGTAAACTACGAATTTCGCCTCTACAATTCAGATCACACGAAACTTCTCGCGAAAGTCACTGTCACCAGAGCAGCTCAGTGATATCTCGGCAGATCC
>QIBA01000259.1 GCA_003225175.1 Acidobacteriota bacterium | reverse complement strand
CGCAGCTCTGCCATCTCGGCGGATTGCCTTTTTCATCATGTTGGACCGCTGCTTATATCTTAGCGCGTCCCACTGCGACCCTGTAGCGTTGTACCTGCGCCTTGCTTGCCTTGCATCCTGAACTAGTCTTGACGTGTCCGGCGACCATTTGTGGAGGGCTTGCTTGCTCTTCCGCGTTCTAGGACAGTGTTGTTCGAGCGCAGCTCGAAGTGCCTGTTGGAGGCCTCTAGCGGCTCCTCAGCGTTCTCCCACCCTGCTCGTTCTATTTGCATGAGGAATCCCGTCCTGTCTAGCTTTTGGAGATTGTAGCGCCCGCTCTACGCTTGCGGGCAAGCTTTGAGGTCCATGCGAATAAGGATAGGAATATGGTCAGGGGTCATGGCCCAGTCATCCCGCGTCCCACAATACTCTTAGCAGCCGCTCCGCCTCTGGTTCAGTTGCTACTGTGGGTCCCCCCCACCGAGGGTGATGGCAGTTAAAGTCTCCCAGCAGTATTATTTCGCCCGCAGCATCCTGAAGGGCCTTGTCGATTTGCTTCCACGCTTGAATTTCTACGTTGGCGTTTCTCCTCCCCCTAGGATTGTAGACATTGATTATGGTAAGCTCATGTTCCTCTCCTCGCAGGCGGAGCGCGGCCACATCGGGGCCGTATTGTTTGCGGGACCAGCAGGCGGCATCTATCTCCCTACTAACCATAAAGCAGACCTTTGTATTCGGACTGGCCTCATACGTCAGAGTGTAGTTTCTTGGGCAATATGTATCTCCCTGTCTTCCCCTAAAGAAGGGCTCCTGCACTGCGATTATTAGGTGACGTGCAGGGTCTAAGCTATCGAATAGCGGTCTGGCCTTGTCGTGGTTTGCATTTCCGCAGTTGTATTGCACGATTGCGAGCTTACTGTTCATTGGAGGCTATGTGTTGAGATCCTAGGTCCTGCGAGAGCTCCATGTCATCCCCTAGAGCAGAGTTGCCTGCTGATGTTCCGCTGGGGACCCACATGCCAATTTTGGCCTGGGAGGGGTCCGCTGCTGCCTGGCTTAGATATGTTGGGCGTCCAACCGTCCGTCTCGCCTGTGCGGTGCCTGCATGCACTGCTGGAGATGGAGAATTACCTCTCCTTCTCTTGTTCGCTACGATCGTGAACCCATCCGACGATGTTGGTGGAGAAGGCGAGCTGCTATTGTCCGTCGCTCTGACCCGATCCGACTCAACCCTAAGAAGGACTCTTCGTTCTTGTGTCGCATTCAGGTATGCCTGAAACACGCGACACGCCTGCTTCTGCCATGCTTTGTGTTTACCCCCACAGTTGGCGCACTCGACCCTTGACTCCTTACACTGTCTCGTATCGTGATTCCCTGCGCATTTGCTGCACTTCGCTTGCTTTCCGCATGCGGACTGAGTATGGCCCCATTGTGCGCATTTATAGCATTGTCTAAGAAGGACGCTGCTGTCGAAGAGCCTCGCCTCATATAACTGGGCGTCGATGACGATTCCGCTTTTTACGGCCCTGTGTTGGATCTCCTGCGTTGGGCAATGGACTAGAAGGGTGCCCTTGGTTTTAACCTTGCCAGTTTCCT
>QIBA01000258.1 GCA_003225175.1 Acidobacteriota bacterium | reverse complement strand
TTTAATTTCGTTAATCCATTTTAAGATATGGTTGTCATCATAAGGAATAGTCGTCTCTTGGAACTCTTCATCAACTTCTGAAAATTCGTCCCATTCGGTATGAGTTACTTTTTTATTGATCGTAGGGTGATTGAATATAATATAATCTTTATCAATAATGCCGGATAAAAGTGGATCATTATCATCCAAATCAAGATAATATATGTTCTTTGCAATCGTAGAAATAGTACTATTAGAGTGGTTCGATAACTATTAAAATTAAAAATTATATTAATTGATATATTAAACCTTCGAATAAAAGTAGTGAAATTTTAATAAAATTAACTTGAGATATCTGTTGCAATGCTTTTTTATCGTTAATTTCACTAGCAAAATCCAAATCGTGCCATTCGAATTTGCGAATTTTATCTGTCAAAATATGTGACAAAGCGTGCTTCTTTTTATAATCGGAATCGGATTTTTCTAACAAATCAAAATACAACTTAACCGAATTTTTCTCTTCCTATAATTATAAAAGAACATTAATCAATAATTGATAAATTTATTTTTGTAAGTTAACGTTTAATATTTTTATCAGACAACCAGTACACACAACGCAATAAATATCTCTCAAGCAAGGTAAGCAAAACCTCTAGGGATTTAAAATCTCTTAAACAAGATTATTGCAAAAGCCTCTAGGGATAATAAATCTCTCGAGCAAGGATATTGCAAAAGCCTCTAGGGATAATAAATCTCTCGAGCAAGGATATTGCAAGCCTCTAGGGATAATAAATCTCTCGAGCAAAGATACTGCAAGACATTTAGAACTTGCAAATACTCTAGAAATCGATTTCATCATTTAAAAGTAATTATTACTAAAAGAAAAAAAATTATTTACCTCTTTAAGTTTATATGAAAAGTTTGAATGCTTTTTAACTAAATTAGTATAACTACTAAAAAAACCATTTTTTTTTTGAATAGTATATGGGGCCTTAAAATTTGCAGTATATAAGTTATAAACTACATATTCGTGAAATGAATATTGTTTATTAACTTTATATGAAAAATATAGCTCGTAATTTGTCATTATCATAGAATAGTGAAATAAACGAAGTGAATTGGAGAAAGTAAAGACGAAACCATTTTTATTAATACGAAAAGCGATTATTTTGCACGAGAAAAATTTCCAAAAAAAAAAAAAAAAAATTTTTTTGATTTATGTCATGCATTTATTTTATAAAATTCGATTGGTTCCTGTCGTCGTACACGTCGATCGCTATAATTCGAAAATTTACGAAATTTTGAAGTAAATATTTTCAGCAAAGCTTCCAATTGTGCACGAAAGTGTTTCATTTCGTCAAATTTCGTTGAAACATTTTCACGTTTTAATAGTCAAATTACTTTAATTATAATTATAGATAAATTTTAAATTCTAATTATTAACAAAATATCTCATATTAATTTGTAATCGTATATAAAATATTTTAAATAAGTATTTCCGGATTTCTTTCGTAGTACTATGTACGGATTTATTGTGTCGAATCGTTCAGTTATTTATCTTTGCACAAAACAATTTAAACATATTTTATGTTCATGCCATAGATCTTTTTTCTTACATTTGTAAATTGGGCATTTATTACTTGGTGAAAAACATTGAATTTTGGTATATGTATTACTATAACTTTGACCGCATTTTTCACTGTCCCCATTATAATTTCTTTTAAATTAAATTTTAAGAAAGTAGATTCTATTGTAGCACTGTATCTCTATTTTATAAGAAATTAATAATACACTTGTTATAAATTGATTACAATACATAATTTGTTCAAAGTCTTAATTTGTTTGGGCAAGAGTCTTGAACATAACAGATCAAATATAAAAATTTTTGAAAAGGCATAAATTATAAATATTTGATAATTAAAATGGTTCCTGAGCAAATTAAAATATTTGAAAATTTATTTTAAAAAATATTATAAATATAATCGCAATGTCATTTTTGTATTTAAAAAAAAACACAATTCTCATCATTACAAATAAAATTCCTGCATCGAAAAAAATTGATTTCCATTCGCTCGTTTTTAAGGATTACATAATATCATCATGATGAATTAAGATATATCAAATAAAATGTCACAATCTAAATATTATCTTCGTTCAAAAAATTTAAAATACCCATGCGCTCAACCTCAAAATGTCGTATCACTACCGCAAAATTTCGAATCACAAAGTGAAAGTTTAGATGAAGAAGTTATTCCGCTTAATGTCGACACGCAAATTGAAGAAGAAATCATTTATTTTCAGGATCTAAACAATACTTTGATGATAAAAAACGAACGTTTAATAGAAGAATCCAATAAAAAGGATATTAAAATACAAAAAATTACACAAGAACGAAATGATTTACGTAATGACGAAACGATATAAACTTCGTCAGAAATGTCGTTTTCTGTTTAGCAGGCTTCTTCATGAGTTGCATGGGTTATTATTTGTATCGAAGGATTCCTTTCGGATTGTTCTAAAACATGTCTCGTCGTCCTCTGTAAAAAAAAAATTTTATCATTTCAATTCTTCATTTGATTTTTGATTAAACGAATAAATCATTTTGATATAGACATTCGGTTCAATCAAAAAATTTTTGTTATTTTCAAGTAAAAAATAGATCTGAATTTTATATTCGCAAAAAATTGCACTTTACAATAATTTCTGTTTAGCCTTTTAACGTTAATATATTAAAAGATTTGTAATCCGGATTTTAATGAAATTAAATAGACTTAGTATAAAAATAATTATAGTTTTCAACTCGGTGAGAGAGTGCGATGATTTTTAAGTTAGCGTTATGAAAATTGACGAGAAATCGTTGATTTTATTCCCATTATAATAGACTCGCGCGGTTCTCGACCCATGAGACACGCGAAGGTCTGATTGAAACAAATGTCCACGATTTGCTTTTTTTAACACCTCAGAAGCATCGTGATGCATGTGACTTGCGTCGCAGAATTAAATTTGAATCGAAAATGTTACGAAAATCAACGAGAAATTGTCAATTTTATTCCCATTATAACAGACCCGCGCGGTTCTCAACCCATGAGACACGCGAAGGTCTAATTGAAACAAATGTCCTCAATTCGCTTTTTTTAATACCTCAGAAGCATTGTAATGCATGCGACTTGCGTC
>QIBA01000257.1:805-2085 GCA_003225175.1 Acidobacteriota bacterium | reverse complement strand
TTGGATAAAAATCGATCTGCATATTCACACCCTCGATGACCCCAAAGACGCCGTGGATTTTTCAGCGCATCAATTGCTGGAACGCGCGCGCTCTCTCGGATTTCGCGTCCTCGCGATTACCCTGCATGACGCCGTGTTTGATCGGAAAGAAGTGTTCGCCGATGCGGCGGCAATGGGCATTCTACTGATTCCCGCGGTTGAGGTACGTTTGTTGGGTGCAGACGTGATTGTGTTGAATGTCACCGCGGCAGAGATTGCGCAGGTGAGAAATTTTGATGATCTGAGGCGGCTCCGGGCGCGCCGAGGGAATTCTATTTTCACTATCGCGCCGCATCCGTTCTACATTTTCGGCGGCTCAATTGGATCGCGGCTGGTCGCAGAGATCGATTGTTTTGATGCGATTGAGCTCTGTCATTTTCACATGGGCCCATTCAATCCGAACCGCCGGGCAGAAGGAGTCGCAACCCGGTTCGACAAACCATTAATTGCCACATCCGATGCGCATCGGCTGCACGCCTTTGGCCAGCATTACACGAGCATGCCAATGCCACCTGCGCTCACGGTCGAGAACGTTCTTGCAGGATTGCGTAACGGACCGTTGCGCCTAACAAGTCCTTCTTCAAGCCTGACGGATTTTGTGAGCGCGATCTACTTTGTTTTCCTCATGCATCCGTTTCGTGTCCGGCGAAAGATGGCTGTTCCATGAGTCGCCAACGGAACAGGAACGTCCGGCCTTATTGCTGAGGAGCAGCCTTGGTGAGGTCGTAAATTGCGCCCCAATCACCGGACGCGACGAGGAATGCCTTGGCTTCCCATGGCCGGCTACTTGATTGGTAATTAGTCTTCTCATCCTGGCCCCAGAAGATGTAGCGAACGCCCAAAGCTTTCGCGGCCTCGCGCCAGTTTGCCGCGCCGTTCATCAACGCCGTCAACTGATCATTGGCCTTGCCGTAATCGAGGCCTTCCGTCCACAAATGCCCGGGATAGCCGAGGACAACTTTGCGGCCTTGTAGCAAAACTGGATGATTGTAGGTGGGATAAGTGGCGAATCGGGCTTCCACCGGTAACGGCCGAAGTGCGGTGCCGATGTGATCAAGTCTGGCGCGTTCGATCAAGCCGAAACCCGGGTGTCCTGCAGACAGCCCGCCAAGCAGCGTGACGAATCCTGAACCGAAGAGCAGCAGACATGTTGCCGCCCGCTCCGGGAAAGCCCAGCGCCCAATGATGTCGCTCCACAGAAAAGGCAGAATAAGAAAATAACCCCACACCATGAGCTTGAG
>QIBA01000257.1:0-712 GCA_003225175.1 Acidobacteriota bacterium | reverse complement strand
GGCAAAACTGGAAAAACGGAGCGATGACGCCGTTCCAGGTTTTTTGCAACAACAGGCCGAAGGACGGAGATCCAAAATCCTTTGGCCCTAGCTTGAAGAAAGGCGCGGCGAATTCGGTCGAATCCTGGGCCCAGCCCGGATGCCACTTCAGGACCGATGATGCGCGAAATTGATCGGTAGTTAGCCAGACAAAAAAAGTTGCCGGGATGAAAGCCGCGATCAGTATGGCGGCAGCATGTCTGCGAATCGGTGCGCCACGGAAAATCTCGGGCCACACCTTCGGATGCGAAATCAAGCGGCCGATGCCGGCCATGCCCTCGTTGCGAACCAGATTAGCGACAAATTTGAGTTCGGTTGCGCGTTCGAAGAACAATCCGACAACCAGCACGATGGTCAGCGCGATGAAGGTATGCAGGTGAAACAACGGCATCGATGCGTAAATCGAAAGTTCAACCCACCAGGGCAGGGGACCTTTGCTGTAGCCGTGGGCGTTGACCGCGGCGGGGTCATCCTTAACGCCGTCACCGGACTGGCCGGCGTCAGTGACCCCAGCTACAGGAGATTCTCTGAAAATTTTTGCGCGCCAATGCCAGAGCAACACCAGGCCTGCCGGGATCGCATAGAGCCAGCCGCGCTGGGTTACGAGCATGGATAAGGCAATGCTTTTCCAAGCGAGTGGCCTGTGCGCGATATCTGCTGCTGTGCCCTGATA
>QIBA01000256.1 GCA_003225175.1 Acidobacteriota bacterium | reverse complement strand
TCAGGCTGACGTCCACGACCAGCGGAGTCCCGACCGTCAAAACGTTGTGCACGCTGGTATAGGTCTGGAACCCGGCGAGCGTCACCGTGATGCTGTAGCGCCCCGGCGTGAGGGAAGCAAAAGAATAAGTGCCCGCACTGGTCGTAGCGCCCTCAAACACGACCCCGGTATCTTCGTTCTTCGCTTGCACTTTGGCGTTGGCGACAACCGCTCCGGACACATCCGTCACCAGGCCATTGATAGAGGATGTGCTGACTTGCGCGGAAATCGTTGGAACACCCAGAAACTCCACCAAGAGAAACAACACCGCAAGAATCCGTTTCATGGAACGCCCCCATCCCATACCCGCAGGATGCAAAAGTCTTCGTAGGCATGCTAGAAAAGCAAACGGACCTGGCAAACTGCGAAGTTAACGCGCTTTTTACTCCAGAAATTCACTTTCGTCAACAGGAAGTGGCAATGAAGTGGCAAAAGAAGTGGCAAATGCTAGCAAATGCAACGGACACAAGTCCTACATTGTGGAGTTCCGGACCTCGATCTACGGCTGTGATTGACCGCGCGGGCGGTCTGCGTGCCTGGCGTGATTGCCACTCTACGAAGCGAGTGCTAGGAGCTAGGCTCCCTGAGCCATGAAACCAAAGCGTCCAAAAGTGGAACCGATTCGCGATAGGAATGGAACCCCCAACATAGCGAAGGCCTACGTTGTGGACAAGGCAATTGATGACGAAGCGTCCGTCCTCGAAAGAAAGGATTGATTAACGCTGGCGCGCGAAGTGAGGGAAACAGTGCCGCTGTCATGTCATCTGCACGGCATGTCGGCCCTGCCACATCGAGGATGGCCGCTGGCACCTGCTAGAAATGCTCCACCGCGGCGCTTGCCACCGTCTTTGAAGCATATTTAGTGGGCTGATGATGCGAGCCAAGCGCTATAATCGGCAGCCGAGAATGGCACGGGCGCGAATGCAATTTCGATCCTTGGAGCAACTATGAGAAAGTGGGTGGTCGGCTTCGTCCTGCTGCTGCTGCAGCGGATAAATGCCGATGGTGTGATCTACGACGACGTGCCCACGCAAGACCTCGTCAGTCAGCGGTCTGAACTTCCGAGTCTGGCGATCAACCTTCTTGCGGTCCTCGTCTTGGGCGGCGAAGATAGACCTTCCAGTCACGATCTGCCTTGGGCGTGTACGCAGATCGCCCGTCGGTGTTCTCCCAGCGAACTGCATGAACATCGTCGCGCCCGTGGAATGGATGGTAGTAGATTTCACGATAGCCATTACAGCTACTGATCCAGTTTCCGAGAAGGGGCTGGTGCGATGAGGCCAAACTAATATTTAGTAACTACAAATTCCGCTGACCAGCGAAGCGAGCAGGACCGCCATTAGAATCCAAGTGGAAATGCGGAAAAATCGCGTCCATACGGGCTTTCGAATTACCTCACTAACCCGGAAAACTCGGGCTAGGGGATGCATGATTCTAGAGCGGCTTTGGACAGGTCGCAACGGTACTTAGGTCGTACTGCCCCAAGACTGTCGGCATGCCAAAGTCTAACACCGATACGTGGAAGGTGGACAGCACGACGTGAGCACTGACGCTGGACGTAGATTAGATATAAAAATGCAAGATCCGCAGCCAACAAAAAGGCGGCTAACAATACGAATTTTGGAATGGGTTGTAAGGATAGCTGTCCTAATCCTAATCGTGGCCGAATTTGTGCTAAGCAATCTGCCCAAGCTATCCATGGACGTTGGTGGTTCATCGCGTCCTAACGACCTGTTGGCAACTATGTTTTCTCTCTCCAATGAAGGTTCATTGCCTCTTTACGACGTGAAAGCTGTATGTGAGGTCATGCACCTCGACATACCTCCTCCCAGAAACAGACACTTGGGTCCAACCACGGTGTATTTAGCTGAGTCCCGTGCCGAAATCTTGTTTCCAGGGCACACAATGACAATTCCTTGTGCACGAGCAATCGCAAGCAAGCTGGACAATATGGAAGCACCCGAAATCCAAGCAGAAATGTTCATTGTTGTGACCTACAGACCGAAATGGCTCTTGTGGCACAAATCAGAAAAGTTCCCGATGAAAACGGAGAAAACAGACAACGGAACGTGGATATGGAAAAGCATCCCGCGATGAGATTATGATGCGATCATTCAGAAGAAAACGGAAATCAACCGG
>QIBA01000255.1:1018-2436 GCA_003225175.1 Acidobacteriota bacterium | reverse complement strand
AGCTTCATCAGGAATTCGAACAATCCAGAAATTCAGCCGACATTGAAAATCAGAACTTAAGGAGCGTTTAGTATGGATAGGCCCGTTCCAATCGAGCGACACGAGTTGGGTTATTCAGGGAGAATTTCGTACTAAGGAAGAAGTTATTGGAGGAACACCGCGCGGCCGGTCCGAAGCCCTTTGAATTTGTCAAGGAGATCTCCCAAGAGCCGAAGGGCCCATTTCCTTTGGAGGCCCCTATTGAACTAATGGTCTCCGCACACTACGAAAGCTTTCTGGGTGGCGGCAGCTGTGTCGGTGGCGGTGGAACGGGGGCATTCCGGGTAAGTCCCTCATGGCAAATCGTTGGGGGAGTAACCGGCTGCCTGGTGATCAATATGCCCAAGAACGAGAGTGGAGATTCTGAGATGTATTCGGCCGGAGCCCGATGGACCCCGCGGGCTTCAAGGCGGATCTCGCCCTACGCACAGGTGCTGGTAGGCGGCCGGAGAATCACGCATGAAATCGACGACCCGGAGAAGAGGCAACAATTGCGGAACGCCTGGAACGACGGAAACGGCACGCTCCCGCATTACCCGATGCGCAGCGAGTGGTCCGCAGAACACCAAGCGAACGGCTTCGCGATGACAATGGGCGGCGGAGTGGATTTTGTGGTTAATCGTGGCCTAGCGTGGCGCGTAGGAAATGTGGAATACGCACACACGTGGATTCCTGACGTGGATCAAATTCACGCGTCGGATGGCGTGCGATTTACGTCGGGGCTCACGCTGCGCATTGGCACGTGGTAATCAGTCTCTCGCCGTGCTGGAAGGTTATTGCTTCTGACTGAAACTTCGCGCCCTTGGTTTTAGCCAACGGACGCGTAGCGGACAATCAATTCTCATCCCAAATCTGTTCCCTGCTCACATCACTTTTCCACAGATTCCAAAAGTTGGGCCGACATTAGTCTATTGACAGAAATAGTTGCAAGCCCCAGCCTAGTGTCACGGGCCTCCGGGGGTGCGGGTTCTGGCCGAAACCCATGCGAACTGGCAGCTTACGTCTTAGCCTGACGGAAATGCCTAATTCGGAACGATAATGAGACCCAGTTCGATGGCGGTGATGTTGAGTGTCCCTTCCATGTGCTTAGAGGCAGCAGATGATTTGCGAAGAGCAGGCCGATGCCACTCCGCATTTTAATAGTTGATGACTTTGAGCCCTGGCGTCGTTTTGTCTCTTCTGCCCTCCAAGAAGTAGATTCACAAATTCTTTTCGAAGTGTCAGACGGTCTTGAAGCGGTTTACAAGGCTGAGGAGTTGCGCCCCGACCTAATTCTGCTAGATATCGGACTTCCTACGTTGAATGGGATCAAAGCTGCGCGACGAATTCGTGACCGCTCACCTGACTCGAAAATTCTCTTTTTGAGCGAGGAAAACTCT
>QIBA01000255.1:0-988 GCA_003225175.1 Acidobacteriota bacterium | reverse complement strand
GAATTGTTACCGGCGGTGAAAGCACTTAGTAAGGGTAGGCGGTACCTTGGTGCTAGATTAGCGGGCCAAGCTTTTTTTGCCGCGCCGGAAAACAATCCTTCCGAGGAGCAAAGCCTCCACGATCTTCAGATCTATTCCAACGATGAATATTTGTTGGAGGGTTTCACCAGTTTTATCACCAGTGGTTTAAGCGCAGGCAATGCAGTTGTGGTTTTAGCGACGGAGGCTCATCGGCTCGGTCTGATTCAGAAACTACAGACTCAAGGTTTCGACCTAGACGCCATTATCAAGTGCAGGAGCTACATCTCTATTGACGCCGAGGAAGCCCTCGCTTCATTCATGGTTGATGATCAGCCTGATCCAAAGAAATTCGAAAAAACAGTAAGAAATCTAATCAAGACGGCGAGCAAAGCACCCAACGGAGCGACGCGACGGGTTTGCGCTTGTGGAGAATGCGCTCCTTTATTGCGGAAGCAAGCCAACTCGGACGCGGCACTTCGAGTCGAAGAACTCTGGGACGTGGCCTCCCACCAATATGGGCTAAGAACTTTGTGCGGTTATGTATCTGGAAATTTGCAAGAGCAGGAAGATCAACGGATATTTCAGAAAATCTGCTCTCTTCATTCGATTGTTACTGAGTACAGCCCCAGCGCTCAATTACTCTGATTGTGCCGATTGTTTGTTTATTCCACTTCAGAAATGAACTTCGCCCACTACCTCGCCGCCGACCTGCTGAGCTTTCGCGCGGTGAAAGCGAACATCAGTCGCGTCATGCCGGTCGTTAAGAGTGTTAATCCCACGAGAATCCCTGTGGACCACACGGAACTCGATGGCCAGTGAAACCAGATTATCCCGCCTAGAAAAAACGTGGTGATTCCGTTGAACAGCATCCATACCGACGCATCGGCACTCTTGAGCCGTAGATACGAAACGATCTCCGCTACTCCTCCAGCCATGATCACCGCCCCCAGCAAGAGCGTCAGCGTTC
>QIBA01000254.1 GCA_003225175.1 Acidobacteriota bacterium | reverse complement strand
GAGCCTTGAAAGAGAACGAATTTTTTGACACCACGCGGCTCGTAACGAAGTCATTACTGGTCGGTTTCATCGAGACAGGATGCTATCGGAACGTAGAAGAGAGTCAAAGAACCTCTTGGAATTGAAGCGGCGATTCGCGCTTGCGGCAATGGTGCTTTAACGAGCAGGTGAGATTCTTTCGAAAACTCGACCCGCTGAACCGGCTTTGTCCTCAGAGAACCGGGAGTAAGCTCTCGACCTACTCAATCTCCGCAGTGATCTCACCGTTGACGTCCTTCAACGTGACTGTATCAGCGCCCGCAAGTTTCACCTTATCGAAGGTGACCGAGAGTCCTTCGTCGTCCACCAGGTTGAAATCCCAGGTTTCCGATTTTGCGTCATTTTTGAAGCGCACCTGGATCTTTCCCCCAGCAGCTAGCACTTTTCCGTCGAGAAGGATATTTGCGTCCCAATCCTTGTTGCTAGAATCGGTGATATAGAGACCTTCAAAGCTTCGGCCTGTCTGGTTCACCAGCGTGAAGTCGAGATCGGACGCAAATGCGATTGCGACGCTGAGTAGGAGCACGAAGAGAAACAAACGGAGTTTCATGACTGTGAATTACTTCTTGTTTTTCTTCACCTTGTGAGAGGTGGTCTTTTTGTAAACCGTGTGACCGTGTTGGTCCTTCACCTTCGTAGTCTTGAACACCTTGTTGCCTTTTCTCTTCTTGCTTGTTGATTCGTAATACCGCGGTTGGCGATAGATTTTTGGTTGGTTGAAGTACGGGTCGAAGTCGCCCGGATCGGATCGGTCGCCCACATACACGACGAATCCGCCGAAATCCAAAGCATGGCTTACTTTGGCAAAGCCCGTAAGAACAAAAGCCATGATTACCATCTGTAGGAGAGCGCGAAAGGTCACCTCAACGTTGTAGCAGGAGCATGTCGCCCAGTCAACGGCAAATTGGGCCTGCGCGACATCGCCGATCACCGACTGGAATTCTCTTCAATTCACGCGAACCGCACGGCCCTCTTTTGTCTGCTTACCGAATGATGAATGGTCCATCATATTCCTGAATTGGCTTCGGCTCATTTGTGCCGCGTTAACCGGCGAGAAGGGTAACGGTGTTACCAGTCTAACCCTGTGCGACACTTGTCTAACACGATGCTCAAGCCAGGAGGCTTGATATTGCGTGGCAGATCATCTCCTGTTTTCCAAGGCGGTGAAACTGGCCATCTATTAAGACGCTTATCTATCCTAATCTCGCGTTCTGTCGGCGGGTCTGAGGAGTATTGAATCACGGTAAGTATGCGGAATTCGGTTGCACGTTCGGTCAGCTTGAAGCAGACTAGATACGAGCTTCGATCACGCTCTACTCCAGCGCCTGGACCGGTGATTACAACATGAAAGAGATAAAAAGGCCAATCCTTGTCTACAATGTGTACCTTTTCAAAAGTCGCTGAGACCGGATGCGGCACACCATCCCACACTAACAACTGAGCTTGCCTGCGTGCAACCTCATCGTTGTTAACAACATCAAAAAGCCAGTCGAAACTTCCAGCGTGCGTTTGAAATGTGGCCACTGTTAGTGCGATCAGTGTAACAGCCAGCTGTCGCATAGGAGTTGCCATAGCCCCTAATTCGCCCGACTTCGTTGGTGACCGCCAGATAAGAAGGGAATCATGGAAATTCATTTTAGCGGGATGTGCGACGTGAGGCGAGCAGAAAACGATGGTAAACGATCAGTAAAACCGCACGCGGTGAGGCATTGAGAGATCGTGCTGACACTCTCATTGCCGTCCATAGATTTGGGCTGGGTCTCAGTCGTTGATTCTCGCGGACCGAAGAGCCTCAAAGAGCACCGCAAAGTGGAGAACTTGGAAGCCACCGTTGCGTGTCTCGCAGCAACCCTGAAGGAGCAGGCAGCGCAAATCCACAAAACGAACGCCCTCAGCCTGAAGCGAGCAAACCTGCGCCGCCAGTGGTCCACAATCCGTAAAGCGCATTACCGCCGCGCAATCACACCTTTCGTTGGAGACTCCCGTATCGCCCCCGCGTGAGCGAGAGAGGGAGCGGGAGTACCGAATGCGCCGCCAGCG
>QIBA01000253.1 GCA_003225175.1 Acidobacteriota bacterium | reverse complement strand
TGATCTGCGTCGTAAAAAATGTTAGCGAACGGAATAGTGCAGAAAGATGAAGGCTTGCCACGAGGCTGGTCGTCAAAGATTTTTGCGGATATCGTTGAAAATTAGGTGAAGCCTGACTAGGCAAACTCGTACAGTTTCCGTAAAGAACGCCTCCCATTAAAACGGATCTGAATCAGGCGGGGGCTTTGCCTCTAGGCTCTTCGCCTTTTCCACACCCTGCAGTCTGAAACACTCAATCAAGCGGGAAAGGGCGTGTTCGCGGCTGGTAAGTCGTGACCCCGATTCGTGGGGCTTGCTGATGTTGGAATACAAGCCGACGCTGGAACGATGCCTGCTGCGAGAATCAGCAAAGCTCGAAAGCACTGGTCAGATTTTCGCAGCTTTGTTCAGGCGAATGAGGCTGCTCTTTGGAAGTTCGCTTATTATTTTCTTGCGGCATTTCTCTTCTTGGCCGCGTCATGGCAACGTTTTTCATTGCCGCAAGATCCGTTGGCAGTCTTCGATGCATACCTCTTGCCAGCTCTCGTCAAGTTGAGCGGCGGGGCTTTTGAGGGCGTTCAAGGCCTAACCAAGGAAGGCCTAAACTTTCTGTATTCCGGCATGATCTACTTAATCTTGCGGATTTGGGAGGATTTTCGGGCAATCTCAGTAATCCAACATTCTTTGGGCCTGATCGCCGGTGGGTTATTTCTGGCGGCCTGGAGCAGACTCGCCGACTTCTTCCCAAGACCTTGTCTGAGCCGTGTTGTGCACGAAGCGATCGGACTTTTGGGTGCTGCCATCTACTTGCTTTCATACGCTCCTGTCTTCTTCGAAATGAACATCCGGTCCGATTCCGTTTGCATGTTTTTCGAAATCTTGATTTTTTGGCTGATAATTCAGTTCTTTTATTACCGGGTAATCTTACCGAACGCACAGAAGGTGGTTATTTATGGAACTTCAGTCGCGACAAGCGCTTTCCTCCTTGCTTTGCTGAAGCCAAGTTTCACGCTCACATCTCTCTTTGTAGTGACGCCCGTAATCTGGTTGATACTGACTGCTAAAGGAAATTTTATCGGAAAAGTTGCTTTCTTTGCTACAGCCGTGTCGATCATCGTGGCACTGACTCTTACCGAGCATTATCTGCGCCGGAACGATGAAAGCGTAAAGACTTTCCTCGCAGAGACCCTCTTCGTGTACCACGCCAAGATTATTTATGCGCAGATGGCTACCGACCTCAAACATGGCGATGGGATTCTACCCGGACTACCTGATGTTTGGGCATGATTCGCTTCTCAGTCGCTGGCAGCAACAACTCGGAGGCGAGCCGTTCTTGAGATTTTTGAAGTACTGGTACTGGCACAGCGTGGCTAGCTGTCCGCTTGCCTTTGCCGAAAAAGTCGCTGGCCAACTTGGGGTTTTCTATTCAAGAACCTGCCCGGCCTTCAGATTCGAGGAGAGATATTCATTATCGACGGATGCTTACTGCCGAAGCCTTGCGGCGCTTTCTCTTCCGCAATCGTTGCCGTTGCTTACCAAGACAGCGGTTGGGTCAGCTTTCCTGGAACGTACCAAAGCGCTTTGCTCCTCACAGGTTGTTATTCACCAGGATAAACTGGCTCGGATC
>QIBA01000252.1 GCA_003225175.1 Acidobacteriota bacterium | reverse complement strand
TCAAATGCCTGGATATCGCCCTGATTGAACAACCGAATCGCTTTGTCAGCGGATAGGTTAGTAGCTTTTCTTGATTTGAACCGTCGCATTTTCCACCCGATTTCCAAAACCTATGTGCTGAGCAGCGTAGAGAACACTGGCAAAAATAACAGGGGCTATGAGCCTTTGCCGACGGACAGACTGAGCTCAATTCTTGCGAATCGCCCAGTTGGCGGAAGACTGGCCTATATACAAGGGCTTTCTTGTCCTAAGGAAGCGCGGCGGAGCAACGTTTGTGTTTGCTGCTTGTCATTGACAGAACCTGAGTTAAGGGATATAGCTGTCGACAGGGTGCAAGGTTCGGAGAGGGCAATGGCAGCAAGCCGGGCAGCGGCGTTCTTTCTTGTTTATTGCGCGTTTGTAGGAGCGAAAGGCGGGGCTGTGGTGTGCGCGCAGGCCCGAGCGCCCGTTGAAATTGTAGCAAACGTTGAGTTGGTACAGATTCCCGTAACGATTTTCGACGACAAAGGTGCTGTGGCCACAGGCCTAAAGAAGAGTGACTTCCGGCTCTTCGAGGATGGAATTGAACAGAGAATACTTTACTTCGATCAAGAGCGTGTACCCGTCTCATTCGTAGTTCTTGCGGACTTAAGCTCCAGCATGACGAGAAAGATTCCCTTCGTTCAGGATGCGGCCCTTTCGCTGCTCGACTCTTTGGAAGAACAGGACCAGTACCACGATGAATACTCAATATTGAGCATAGGGAAGCGGTCCAAACTACTTATGCCGTTCACCACCGATGAACGAGATCTTGAACACCGATTACCCGTACTGCTTACAGCCACCAATGAGAGCACCTCACTCTTTGACGGGATTTGGCTGGGTGTGAATACAGTTCATCATGATGCTGCAAATAAGAGTCGCGCAATGATCATAATCACCGATGGGGGCGATAATCACAGCAGGTACAACCTAAGAGAGACCAGGGAGCTTTTGGAGGAAGCTGATGTTCCCGTTTTTACGGTGATGGCCGGACCGTTGTTTGAACTTCCTGCAATCTTTCCCCCGCAGCAGAAGAAACGCGACCGATTCCCCTCAGACGGATCCAAGACGCAGTTTCCTAACCTGCCGGTTCCGGGCCAAGACTACATTGGCCCCGCAGAGCGGCGCGGACCTCATAACATGAAAGTCTTAACGGAAGTGACCGGCGGCGGTGTGTTTACGGCCCACGATGAAGAAGATTTGCCGCGCATCGTTCGAACTATTGGACTGGCGGTCCTATCACAGTGTCGACTGAGCTGATTTTTTTTTTGACCTTCGGGAGCAAGGCGTTTCTTTGTTGCTTTTTTGTCTGCGCGTAGCACCTAGGATATGGGGCCCCGCCATTCCGGATCCTTCAGATTCCAACCGCCGCCCAAGGCTTTGTAGAGTTGCACAATGACTGTGCGCCGATTAAGTTCGGTAAAGGCAAGGGCATTCTCTGCCGGGTATAGCTGCAGTTGAGAATCCAGCACCTCAAAGTAACTCGCCTTACCGGCCACGTACCGCTGAAATGAGACTTTTACTGACTCCTGGTAGGCTTGGACAGCCTGGGCCTGCTCATCTCGAATCGCTTCGAATTTTTGGCGAGAAACTAAAGCATTCGACACATCCTGGAACGCAACCTGAGCGGTTTGCTCGTATTGAAGTCTCGTTTGTTCCCAGAACGCCACGCTTTGACGCTTCTGCGCTCTGAGGGCTCCGCCTTGGTAGATCGGGCCTGCAACATTCCCAGCAATGCTCCAGACGGTGGCATTACCGGATGATAGGGAACTAAGCGGAGAGCTGGCGCGGCCAAACAAAGAGGTAAGGCCAATTCGCGGGAAGAAATTTGCGGTGGCGATCCCGACTTGCGCGTTCGCAAATCGCAATTGCTGCTCAGCAGTCAAAATGTCCGGCCGGCGCTCAAGCAATGCCGAAGGCAAGCCAACAGGAATATCCGGCGGGACAATCTGTTCGAGAAGTTTGGCGGTGTGCGGTATCGGGTTGGGGTTGTTGCCCAACAACACGCTGATCTGATTCTCCTTGAGTGCAATCTGGCGCTCCAGCTCCGAGATGCTTGCAGTTGCCGTAGCGAGGGCTGCAGCGGCCCGAGAAGTGTCTAACTTCGAAGCCACTCCCCCCTCGAGACGCTGGGTAAACAACTTTAGCGTCTGCGAGAACGAGTCCGTTGTGTCTTTTGCGATCTGGAGCTGAAGATCTAAATCGAGG
>QIBA01000251.1 GCA_003225175.1 Acidobacteriota bacterium | reverse complement strand
TTAAAATGTTAACTTTTATTAAAGAGTTACATAAATACCGTCGCATTTTTGAAAAATTTCAGCGAACGTATGAAGGTGAAAGTAATATTAGAGAAATTAAAAAGCAAAAAGTTATTGAAATTAAAACACATACTTCTCCTAAAAAAACCAAATAATATCTTAGTTTGTTTGATAGCGATAGTATAACAGATAATAAAGTTTAGTAATAATAATTTGTATTACCATTTGTATTATCAATTGTTCAGCAAGTATTATTTTCATTAAGGTCCATACTAGACCCTTAGAGCCTAAAATAGCATGAAAGTTTCCTTTGAGAAGAAGAAAACAATTAATCTTTATTCTGGTGCGTGATGACAATCTTTACATTCGCTAAAACCTCGTCAAAATCGAATATTCTTCGCCGGACCTGTTGAATTTTGTTGATTCATCATCAGTTTCACTCCCTACTAATGTATGAATTCTTGTCATAAGTTGTAAGAAGTCAATTAATAATTTTAAAAACGCTTAATGCTGAGGATAAAACTGAAGTATCGTTGCATGGTGGTAGAACAGCGGACCATTCAAAGAAGTGCGCCTACTGATTATACCATCTTTTCAATGTCGCGATATAACTGTCCACTGGAATCGTCATGATTAGACGCGTCGAATGGTGGTAAATCCATCCTACTAGGACCAATAGATGCTGAGTTATTGTCAAAAGTTCATAAACTAAAGATTGCGAATAATATGTAACAGCCATGTTTCTGTCGCTTCTATTACTTCTCGTAAAATCTGTCAAGGTTTGAGACCAACTTCTGATTATAAAATTTCTCAGCCGATGTTAGATGTAATCACAAAATGTTGGGATGCTAATCCTTTAAAGCGTCCTAATGCAGATGAATTACATAAATCATTAGAAAATTTCCGTGATATTTATTATCATTATACAAAAGATCCATTAATTCATGAGCAATTTGAAAAAGCAGATGAAATTAACAAACGGTTACCGCCTTTTAATGCAACAACTATTTCAAATACAACACATCATTTGGCAGTTTATACAGGTAGACAGTTGGATTTTGAAGAACTTATAGGAGAACAAAATTTTTCAGATTGTATTTTATAGTTATTATATTTGTATTTTGTAGCAATTATAACTTTGCTGAAACCCCTAATTTTTTAAAATATTTTTATGACATAATTTTAATATATTAACTAGATGAGGTTATGGAATTTGACTGTGTCTTCGCCAGATTAAGAGAAGATATATCTTGTTTGTTTACATGTACTTATATGAATTAATATTCAATAAAAATTATGTAATATGAATTTTATTTTTTAAATAAATTATTTCACAAGTTCATTTTATAATTGGGGAAAAAATTATTTAAAAAAACGTGAATTTTTCTTGACTTATGTATACTTATTTGGCGGATTTATAAAGTTTGATTTGGATTCGGTCCGAAATCCGTTTTGAACTGATTCGATCTGATCCGAATTTGGTTTGAAATTTGAATCAAACTGATCTGAAAATCCTAAAAAATAAAAAAGAAGGAACGTTAGAAACGTTCCCAAGACAAAGAAATAAAATAAAAACCAAGGAACATCTTACTCACCATTAGTTTCGCCCATTTCGAAGTCCAAGAGACCTTCCCCTACAAAATAAAGAAAAAAGAACGTTAGTAACGTTCCCAAGACAAAGAAAATAAAAAAAACCCAAAAATCTCTTACCAACTTCAGGTTCGCCCATTTCGAAGTACAAGAGGTCGCCCCCTACAAATATATTTTTATAACTATGTTTTTCTTTTAATTTAACTGTTAATTGATTAATTTATTTTTTTGTGATTTTTAAGGGTGAAGTTTATTAAGCATAATTATCTCGATTAACGTTAAGTTTGATGATACTACGCTTCAGCGATATAGTGATAAATGTTAGGTGAGTTGTACTACCATGTAGTTTTAATGATAACAACTCATAAGATGTTTCGAGATGCACTTAAAAAAAAGGCGCAATATTTTTTAAAACTTGGCTGGTTTAAAACCAACAAAAGGTGGCTTAGAGCTAAATGATATATTTTGCCGCAATAGTGGCAGCATTCTCATTAACACTTGGCAGGTTTTAAAACCAATGACTATTCGGTGCCTAACCTGGTTTTGTTCAAAAATAATGCTTTTACAATAATTTTCATGATGTTCTCTAAGTAAAAAAAAAAAATCTGAGGTTAATTAGTGAAATTCATCACAAATTTTAAAATTTCATAGTGTACAGTTCCTATATATAAAAGTCAAAATCGGTATTCTAAAGGTCTAATTTGAAAATAAGTAAAGCTGTAGAGAAGGTCAAAATACACTTACTACATGAATAGACCTCATGCGTGATGATGGGATTGGAATTCCGACCTGAAAGTTAGTAATTGCGGTCCCATTTTAATTTTACGATAATATGCGATGTTCTGTTAATAAATTCAACACAATTTTAAAGTATAAATATCGTGGTCGGAATTTGGATCACGATCATACGTGATGTCGGAATATCATGCGTGATGATGGGATTAATGTTTAATGTTAGAATTAGTGTTCCGCACGAATCGAATTGAATCGAATTGCGAATTCGAACGAATTGAATTTGAACGATTCAAATTTGAACGATTTGAATTCACTTCGATCTGACTCAATTCGATTCAATTTGATTTGATTTGACTCAATTTGACTCGAATCAATTTGATTCGACGAATCGTTTGCAGAACCCTAGTTAGAATTATATTTATAATATTGAAAACATAATATTGATTTTTTTAATTAAAAGAATACCTTCTATATTTTGATTTATTGCCATTGTTTTTTTTACTTTTATTAGTTTGATTAGGCCGGGCAAAAAAAAATTTTAGATTCTCGTGACATAATGCTAATGACTAATTATAAAGATTATTTGAATTTTTTTAAGTGAAGCATCTTGAACATTTGTAAGAACGCATAATATCAACTCAATAATCATGTGATTTACGTCAGGAAGTTTTTAGCGCATCAAAAACGATTCAAACCTTATTTTAGGTATATTTGAACTAAGTCGTTTAATCATACGATTATT
>QIBA01000250.1:1674-2575 GCA_003225175.1 Acidobacteriota bacterium | reverse complement strand
AAGAAGAAAGTAGTTCAAAAGAAAATAGTCCAAAGGAAACAAGTCCAAAAATAGAAGGAAGCAAATTGAATGAAAAGGAAACTTTAGAAATGGCAAAGGATTTAGAGAGATTAAGAACATTAAGGGAAGAAAGAGATAGAGATGTAAAAAAATGGGATACTTCAGAAGATAAGATACTAAGTGACGATGAAATTGATGAATTAAGAAGGGAAACAGAGATGAGAAGATTACGAAAAATGGAAAAAATTAAAAATGTTGACGAATTAAGAAGTATTAAATCAGAAGATCTAAATAGTATAAAATCAGAAGATTTAACAAAAGATACAGAGAAAGATTTTATCAAAAGAAAATACAAAATACTAAAAGAAAAATTTGGAGAGGAAATAGAACATACAATAGTAAATTATAGTAAAAGACTTTGTGAACGAACAATTGAATATCTTGAAAAGAAGAAAATTTTAACAAAAGAAGAAAGAGAAACACTTAATTTTCTAAAAGGAAGATTTGATAAGATAGAAGAATCGACAACATGGAGAGAACATACTATTAATGAAATATATGAAGGAATATTATTAGAAGAAAAGGAGAATAATGAAAGAAAAAGATATAATGAAAAGAAAAGAAAATATGATAGAATAAAAAACAAAATAGGCGATGAAATAGATGAAGAATTAATTAAGGCAAGGGAAAGACTACGAGAAAATATTATTCAAAGGATTAGATACTTTGAAGAAAAGAAAATGTTAACTGTTAGAGAAGCACAAGAATTAGAAGATTTAAAAAGACCAGGAAAATTAGATGAAGAGGAATTATTAATAGAAGAATATGTTATTAACGATATATACAAAGGATTAACTGAGAAGGAAAAAGGAGATAAAATAGACGTTAAAGAAAAGGGTAA
>QIBA01000250.1:0-1650 GCA_003225175.1 Acidobacteriota bacterium | reverse complement strand
TAGAAGATATTAAAAAAGAAGAAGAAAAGAAATTTGGATTAGACGATGAAGAAGTTAGAACTTGGGCAGAAAATATAGAAATAGAAAATGAAGAAACACTTGAAAATATAATAATTGACGATGAAAAAATTATAAATACACCTGAAATTTCATCAAGTTCAGAATCAAGTTCAGATTCGGATAAAGAAAGTGAAATAGTTGAAATACTAGAAGAATTCGAATTATATTTTGGAAATCAAGACTTAAATCTTGAAAATTTATTTGAAGAAAATACTGAAAATATTGAAATGGCATTAAATATTGTGAAATCAAGTTTTTTTAGTAGAGGACCAGATGAAGATCCAAGTGAATAGGTCAAAGAATTTGATCGAGCAGCAGAAGCAAATGCATGGATAAATGATGATGCAGATGATAATTTAAGAACAAGAATGGCAAAAGCACATTTAAAGGGAGAAGCAGCAGATTGGTGTGATGATAATAATGCGACTTTAACTCGTTGGCATTCTAATGGTGATGCAGCCAATCGGTTAGCAGAATTAATTGTAACAAGATTTAATACGGGACAAAGAAAATTACAGTGGTTACAAAAATTTGATGAAGTAAGACAAAGACAAGGAGAAAGTTTAGAAGAGTTTAATAAGAGATTTGACAAAATTACCAGAAGGGTTGGAGCTGATGTAACAGATGTTGGAAAGGCAGCAGGATATACACGAGCTTTATTACCAGCTATTAAACAATTTGCACTACTAGGAAATCAAGGAACAGTAGCTGAAGCAAAGGAAAGTGCCAGAAGAGCAGAAATAAGTGCCTTTGGTTTTGCAAGACAATTAATACCAGAAGAAACTTTAGAGAATAATAAAAGTAATGAAACTGTTTATGAAAAGGTTAAGAAGGAAAAAACAGAAAAGGATATGGAAGATTTAATGAAAAAATTCGAAAAATTAGAAGTAAAATTAATGAATCAAATGGGAAATAATAGAGGAAATTATCAAAGAAATTATCAAGGAAATAACAGAGGAAATTATCAAGGAAACAATTATATTAGAAGAGATAATCAAAGAAATAATGACATTGTTTGTTATAATTGTAATAAAACAGGTCATATTAGACCAAATTGTCCAGAAGGAAGAAATAATAATGATAATAATAGAAGGAATAATAATGGAAATAATAATAGGAATTATAATAATGAGAGAAATAATGAACGAAATGTAAGATATTTAAACTTTAATAGCACTTTCGATGAGGATAGAAATGTGCGAAATTATGAATCCTCAGACAATGAAGATGATAATGAATATAATTGTAACTTTATTGAAATTGAAAAATCAGAAGATGAAGATAATGAATATGAACTTTATCCAGTACCAGTAAGAAAACAACCGAATAGAGAAGTAAAAAGTAGAGAGAAGGTTAATAAACATCAATCAGAATCAAAAAGAGAGCGAGAATTACTAGCAAATAGAAATAGAAAGTTAATAGATGAAGATTCAGATTCAGAAATGTCAGATATACAGGATAATCCAAGAATGTCAATGCCAGAAAATACATCAAATAATACACAAAATCAAGTAGGAAAAATGACAAGAATAGAAGCTCTACAAAAGGCATATCAAGTTAGAGAAAGAAAGTTTAAATGTAGAAACTGTG
>QIBA01000249.1 GCA_003225175.1 Acidobacteriota bacterium | reverse complement strand
TATGGACTCAAGCAGGCATCACGCGCCTGGTACAAAGACATTGATGGATATCTCGTTGGCAATCTTGGTTTGACCCGATCCCTCGAAGACTCGAACCTTTACATTAGTGTTTTAGCTAACATTATTATACTACTCTATGTTGACGACATACTCCAATTCTCTCCGAGTCGAAACGCCATTAACACGATTAAAAGTCAGCTAATGAAAAGGTATAAGATGACAGATCTTGGACCCGCATCACAATTCCTCGGCCTTGAGATCTCCAGAGACCGTGAATCTCGAACACTGCATCTTCATCAGAGTACGTACATCAAACACGTGCTCAAGCGATTCCAAATGGACCAATGTAATGGAGTCTCAACACCGATGGAACCAAACGCACGTTTACACGCCGCTGATGAAGGATACATTGCCCTCGAAAATGACATACTCGAATATCAACAGGCCCTCGGCAGCATCATGTATGCTATGCTCGGTACACGGCCAGATCTCGCGTATCCAATTTCATCCCTCAGCAAGTTCAGCATCAACCCCTCCTTTGAACACGCAGCAGCCATCCACCGCATATTTCGCTACTTACAAAAAACGGTCAATGTCGGCATTACCTTTGGTAACACAGGGAACGCAACCATCGAGGCAATTAAGAAAGCCGTAAAGGACAGCAATACATTGGGAGATACAACTTCTCTTGGAAAAGGTCTTACAGGAATTCTTGGATTTACGGACTCGGATTGGGCCGGTGACATTGACTCTCGC
>QIBA01000248.1 GCA_003225175.1 Acidobacteriota bacterium | reverse complement strand
GCGGCCGGAACGACGTAAGCGGAACCGCTTAACCTACCCGCGCAAGTAGTCACGAAATCTGAACAAATTACCCAGTTCTCACAACGTCTGACTGCAGCTTTGTTCTGTACAATCCCTACCCATGACCCGGACCCAGATCTACGATCCGTTCCGACATCTGTCCCATCTTGGAACTGCACCAATAAGGGGCGAAACGACAGATCCAGGCTCGGCATCGGGTCACTCGTCCCGAGTCGCGCGCCGAGTAACCCTGGCGTACTTTGGCGCTCGAACTGATCATCCGGTTTCGTGTCTGGCCTGACATAATCGGTGACAAATGTCCCATCCCAGAGAGTCGAGTCTGCTTTTGGCAACCCACAATCGCCCCCTCTCCACCACGTTGAGCGATTACGCGGATCGGCTTTACGAGATTGAGATAGCTCTTCAGACGCTGCAGCAAAGTGCTGGTCCGCACAGCGGAATTGTTGCGCATGTTGCCCGCAGCGTCGGCTCCGCTTTCTCCATCGCCCGCTCTGCAGCAGCCGTGATCGGTTCGTTACAACTCCACAACCGGCATACCGCCGGAAACCAAAAAGACAGCGGCTCGAGGAAAGTAGCCAATGGCGGATGATTCCCAAGCTTCTCGGATAGAACACGGTGATTACATAGCCGAGGTCTTGCGCGCCAGTGGCCCGGATCCGTTCTGGTATTACGTGCTTCAACGGAAAGGTTCCAGCGAAATTCTCGACCTAATGAAGTTTGCAAATTATGAGGATGCCAGTGCGGGAGCACGGGAAGCGCTAACCAGACTGCGTCGTGCTGCCGCCGCAGATTGAAGTTCGCGGGGTCGGGAACTTTGTAAGCCAATATCGTCATGAATCGTGACAACCTGAGTACCTGTTTTTTCATCAAGATCGGGCATGTACGTGAACGACCAGGTCACCTGGGATCCCTCGCTGCAAAACCACCACGGAACCTCTGGCCATACCCTCCACTTGATGAGCGCATTTGTCGGGTGATTCGTCGGTCGTAAACGACAGAAAACACCAAAAAGAATAAGAGAACGGCTATCAAACTCAACTCGCATCCTTAGGAAGAGCTAGGGCAGTAAGGGGCAAAGGTCTGTGAATCGCGAGAATGTCGGGGTGACCCTCATCGACGTCCTTGATCGAATCTTGGACAAGGGAATAGTTGTTGACGCCTGGATCCGTGTTTGTCTGGTGGGAATTGACCTCATCTGGGTTGAGGCCCGTGTTGTAATCGCTTCCTTCGAAACTTACCTCGATCATGCGGAGACGCTGGCTGGAAGCAGCCTGGTTTCGGCGCCGCCTTCGGCTGCTTCGCTCCATCATGCAGACAAGAATAGGAAATCTAGACCTTCGACTCGTCTGCGAGCTCTAGCTGCCAAAAACGGCTCCCATGACTAATTCCATAGATCGAGACATTTTAGGATCGAGTGGTTTCCGCAGCGCTTGGGTTTGGGTGGGAGCCCATGCATCCGGGGTCCCCAACAAGCGCCGGTGTTGCGGTTGTTGGGGTGGATTCATGCGTGGGGCAATGCTTCAGCGTCGCAAGAGAGCAATCGCCTAATAATTGTTCGGGCTTTAGCCCCGGGACTTCCCAATATGAAACCCCGCGGCTAAAGCCGGAAAAAAAGAAAATGCGCTCGTTGCGAGGCTTGAAAGCCTCTCCCCCCGGATGAATCCGGGGGCTCCCACCGGAATGTGTTCGCGCCGAAATGCGGCGGCTCGCGTCCTTGATCGTGATGGGTGGCGCAGCCCGATTTTTTTTCGTGTGCAACGCCCAAGCGGTGGGTGCCGCACTCCGCGGGCCTTTCGCGGGATGCGCAATCGAGAGCGCTTGCAGTGCCCTCATCCATCGCACGTCCTATTCTTCTGCGTCGCTACTCTGGTTTTGGGGGATATTCACGTCGCCGAGAACGAGAGCTTCGAACAGCCAGACGCAAGCGATCGTGCAATTATTCGACACACGCACCCCGCGAAAAAGCGCGGAGTGCGGCACCCACAGCGAGGTATCGTTCACAAAAGGCAAAATCATAACGGAGAATAGGATGTGCCACCCCGCCGGCCCATAGAATGACAGTCTTAGAAAAAAGAGGGAATA
>QIBA01000247.1:963-2736 GCA_003225175.1 Acidobacteriota bacterium | reverse complement strand
TCAGCGCTTGAAAGTACGCTCGATGGTGGGATTACTTCCATTGTGCGCGGTAACCGTGTTTGAGGGAGAGCTCACGAGAAAATACCCGGAGTTGGGCGATCAACTGCGAAGGTTCCTTGCAGCCCGGCCCGAACTCACTGCTTTCATCCACGACCCTATCCAGACAGGGTATGGTGGCCGCCGCATGGCTGCTATCTTGAACGAGAGCAAACTTCGGAAAGTTCTCTCAAAAATGCTGGATGAAAATGAGTTTCTAAGTCCTTACGGGATTCGCGCTCTATCTCGCTACCACGCCGAGCATCCTTATGTCTTTCGCATTGGCGCCCAAGAGTATCGAGTGTCATACCTGCCGGCAGAATCCGATACCGGCATGTTTGGAGGTAATTCCAACTGGCGAGGACCTATCTGGATGCCCGTCAACGGCTTGATCATTCGAGCGCTGCTACAGTATTACACCTATTACGGCAACGGTTTCATTGTCGAGTGTCCCACAGGGTCAGGGCAGCAGATGACGTTGTATCAGGTCGCGGAAGAATTAACGCGCCGTCTCACCACCATTTTCTTGAGAGAGAAAGACGGCCACCGGCCGGTGTATGGAGGGACCAAGAAGTTTCAAGAAGATCCCCACTGGCGTGATTACATCTCGTTTTACGAATATTTCCACGGCGATAATGGCGCCGGATTGGGAGCCAGTCATCAAACCGGCTGGACCGGTCTGATTGCTGGTGCGATGCACCTGTTTGCAACCACCACGCCCGAGCAGGCTCTTGAACTCGGCAAAAAGGCGGCCTTTACGGAAATTCCGATAAGTGCGCGAAGAGATAAAGCGGCAGCAGCGACCGGCAGCAGGGGCTAACCTACATCGCGGGGAACAGGCCTAGAACTTCTCGGCGACAAAATGCCTTCCGCTCAGCGGCGCCTGATCGTCGTAACTATCCTTGGTCTTGCGCTTCGGCAATTTTACTTTGTCGTGCGGAATCTTGCCGTAAGGGATCGTGCTCAACAGATGTGAGATGCAGTTAAGCCGGGCTCTCTTCTTATCGTCGGATCGAACGATATACCACGGTGCATACTTGGAGTCCGTAGCCTTTAGCATCTGATCGCGCGCCCGAGAATACTCGTACCAGCGACGAAAGGACTCTAAATCCATTGGACTGAGCTTCCATTGACGCACCGGATCCTTAATGCGTGCTTCAAATCGGCGTTGTTGCTCTTTCATTCCGACCTCCATCCAGCATTTGATGAGTATGATCCCGGCGTCCACGATGTACTTCTCGACTATAGGACAGAGTTCTAAGAACCTGCGGTGTTGTTCGTCGCTGCAAAAACCCATTACGTATTCCACGCCAGCACGGTTGTACCAGCTTCTGTCGAAGATGACGATCTCTCCTGCAGCTGGGAAATGCTGCATGTAGCGCTGCACATACATCTGGCTCTTTTCCCTGTCAGAAGGAGCGGGGAGAGCCACAACGCGGAACACACGGGGACTGACCCGTTCAGTAATCGCGCGAATCGTGCCTCCTTTGCCGGCAGCGTCCCTCCCTTCAAAAACTAGAATCACGCGTAGACCTTTGTATTTGATCCAATCCTGCAGCTTACATAGTTCGGCCTGGAGCCGGCTAAGTTCCTTTTCGTACTGCTTGCGCTTCAAACGGCTTTTACTATTGCGGTCTTCTTTACTTCCCATGGGGAATACTCCTTCGGCTACGCAGCGTGCCGAGCCTGATGCAGACAACGCGCTCAGTTACTCGCGCTTCCGACTTGATGAACATT
>QIBA01000247.1:0-936 GCA_003225175.1 Acidobacteriota bacterium | reverse complement strand
CGGCCCAAAGACGCCACTCCGTTTGTCGGCCAGCAGCGGCCAGAACCACGCCGCGCTCTCGCAGCGTATCCGCGATTTCGTCTACTGTGTAAAGCCCGGTCGTGTCCACGAGTGTAATAGGAAGCATGTCCAGTACGAGCCACTTCAGGGATGGGCCTGCAGCGTCTGCAGCTGCAATCACTCCCCGTTTGAAGAAAGGTGCATTGAAAAACACAATGGGTGCATTGAAACGCAAAAGCGTTAGACCGGGCACGGTGACGGCCTCGGGGTGACGGTCGACAGCATGAAAACCCGGGAAACCCTTCACTTCGCCGAGGATCTCGATCTTTGGACGAGACACGAGCTTTACGAAACGTAAGATCGCCAAGACGACGGCGACCAGAATGGCCTCCATTGAACCGACCGCAACTACGCCCAATGTGGCCACGATTGATAAAGCGAACTCTCGGCGGTCAATCTGATAGATTCTGCCCAGTGCGCGAAGATCCACCAAAGACGCCGCAACTTTCACAAGCACAGCACCAAGAGCGGCTGTGGGAACATACCGGAGAGGGCCTGTAAAAAACAGCAGCACAACTGCGATCGTTGCAGCCGCGAATAATCCAGTCACTTGCGTACGCCCGCCAGTCGCATCGCTCATGGCCGTTCGAGAATCCGCACCGCTCACTGCAAAACCCTGAGAGAGTGCTGAGGCAATATTGGCGGTACCCAGCGCCGCGAATTCCCTGTCCGCGTCTATGTCGTACCTGTTCTTCGAGGCGAAACTGCGTGAAGTCAACATCATGCTCGAAAAGGTGACCAACGCTAGACCCGCAGCGTCTCCAAGAAGGCTTGGAACCATGGAGAGCGGAAAATGCGGAACCTTCAGCACGGGAAGTCCAGCAGGTATCTCACCCACTGTTTTGACTCCCTGCCCTTCCAGACCCAGCATACGGA
>QIBA01000246.1 GCA_003225175.1 Acidobacteriota bacterium | reverse complement strand
TACGGTTGCATCCAGGGTCGCACTGCCGACGAGGAGACCTGCGCTATAGATGCCGCCGCCGTAAGCAGCAGAGTTGCCGCTGAGGGTACTGTCGGAGACCGTCAGTGTCGCGCCGCCGTTGTAACCTTCATTGCAGATTCCGCCGCCATAACCGTCACGGCCGAATTACCACTTAGCGTGCAGTTGAGGACCCACAGCGACGCGGTGCCGTAGGAGGCGTCGTTTTAAATGCCCCGCCGCCGCCCTTCGGCGCGTCGGCAGAGTTGCCGCTGAGGGTGCAGTTGATTACACTCAACGTTGAGTGGTCATTATATATGCCTATGCCGCCGCCATACAGGCCTGAGGCACCGTTCGTGATGTTCAAGCCGGAAATGGCCGACACTGGCCCCGCCGATCACATGGAAGACACGGCTGGAGTGGTTGGCCTGGCCGGGCACAGGCATCACCGGCATCTACTCGCCGGCGACCACGCTCGTGGGGGCGATCCGGGGCATCGACCCGTCGCCCAATTTCGAGATCCTGCACCTCTCAATTAGCGGGCTTAGCCGGCGGCCGTTCACCGCCTCTACCTTGACCTCCTCAGTCACTGAGCCGTCACGCTCCCGCTGACGACGACGCGGTAGAAAAACCCTGTTGGAACACCGTAAAGGTTATCGGGCAGGGCGAAGCTCTCTTGAGAGATCTTGGCCGGCGGCGGCGTGCAGGTCGGCGAATAGTCTTCTGTGCAGTAGGGAGTGTAGGCCACGTTGGGATCGACGACCAGAGGAATGGTCCCGCCCGCGTTCGTAAGCGCCTGTGCAAAGTTGAATTGCAGATACGTCCACGATACCGGAGTGTTGGTCACCGGGTTCTGCAGGGCCATTTCAGATGCTGTGCTCCAATTGTCTACGAACGTCGGCATGAACCCGTTCGGCCAGGGATAGTAGTACAAATCTTCCGGAGTGTGGCCCAGCGGACTGTTCGGATCGGGGGGGTTTCCGGGCGTCACCCGGATATTGACGTCCAGGTACTCCCCGGTCGCCGGGTCATACGTGAAGTAGCCGCTCGCCTTACCGCCGTCTTTGAAGACGACGTTGTTCAGGTTCCACTTTCGGCCGCGGTTCGTCAGATTGATCGTCAGCGGCGCTGTCACCGTGGCGGTCGCCACAGCGCTGGCCGAGATGTGAGCGACGATCTGGGCAGGGACGAGAGTCGTCGTGATGGAAAACGCGGCACTGACCGCACCGGCCGGCACCGTCAACCAACCCGAAGCGTCGGGCAAGAAGAACGGCTGGTTCACCGTCAGCGTCGCGGTCTTGACCACGCCGCTGTATGTGGCCGTGATGGTCACGACCGTCGGGACCGTCACCGCCGCACTGGTGGTGACCGGGAACGTTGCGATTGTCGCGCCTGCAGCCACGGTGACCGAGCCCGAGGCCGGCACCCTCGCATTCGGGTTGCTGCTCGTCAGCGTCACCACCGCACCGCCGGTTGGCGCAGCGCTGCCGAGCGTCACCGTGCCCGTGCTGCCGTTGCCGCCCGTCACGGCGGCCGGAAAGACGCTCACGCCGACCAGCCGCGGATTCAGCGTCAGCGTGGAGTTCGTGGACGCGCCAAGGCATGTGGCCGTGATGGTCACGGACGTCGGGACCGTCACCACACTGGTGGTGACCGGGAACGTTGCGATTGTCGCGCCTGCAGCCACGGTGACCGTGCCCGAGACCGGCACCGTCGCCGCAGCGCCGTTGCTGCTCCTCAGCGTCACCACCGCACCGCCCGCCGGCGCCGCGCTGGTGAGTGTCACTGTGCCGGTGCTCCCGGCGTTACCCGTCACTGCCGTTGGATTGACGCTTACGCCGAGCAGAGCTGCCGCCGCCGGATTCACCGTCAGCGTCGCGGTCTTGACCACGCCGCTGTATGTGGCCGTGATGGTCACGGTCGTCGGGACCGTCCCCCCAATGGTGTTGACCGGGAACGTTTTCGTTGTCGCCCCTGCAGCCACGGTGACCGTGCCCTGCACCGTCGCCGCAGCGCCGTTGCTGCTCCTCAGCGTCACCACCGCACCGCCCGCCGGCGCCGCGCTGGTGAGTGTCACTGTGCCGGTGCTCCCGGCGTTACCCGTCACTGCCG
>QIBA01000245.1 GCA_003225175.1 Acidobacteriota bacterium | reverse complement strand
TTGTCATACAAATTCTAACTTCTTAGACATGAGGTTATGAGCGTACTCCTTTATGAATACATTATATTCTCATACCTTCTAAGGCAGCCCTCAAAGAAGCTCTGTGAGCATATTCCTTTATGAATATATTATATTCTCACAACTTTCTTATTTCACTTCTTGGAGTATATTTTTCAATAAATTTTATTAATAACTTTTCAAATCAAGGCTTTGTAAGCGTATTCCTTTACGAATACATTCTATTCTTACAAGTTCTGACCTTTTAATTATACAACTTTCTAAATCAAGGCTCTGTAAGCGTATTTCTTATTGAATACATTCTATTCTTACAAGTTCTGACCTTTTAATTATAACTCTTATTACACTGAGGTGTAATCATCAATTATCATGTTCATTAATCTTTCTAAAATCTTTCTTATCATTCAATAACATTATTTTTGAATCTCCTACTAAGGGTCTTAATTTTTATATCATTGCCCCACCATCGCAATGAAAAATCCCTTGCAAACCTTTCTTTACAAATACATTTTTCCAATTAATTTTCAACTCTCTTAAATCTTACAATTTACATTAAAATTATAATATCCTGAAAACCCTAATTTTGTCGTTCATACATTCATTTTTTCTCTTAATTATTCTACTAAAGTTACTATAATTGTAGGTATCTTACCTATTTTATTTATTTTACTCTTATTCTTTTTATCATTCAATTCTTTTATCGCATATTCTATTTCTTCCTTTGTTAATTTAATAATTTTTTCAATACTAATTTCTTCAAGAAACTTAATTTTTTCTCTTCCGCCTGCTTCTTTTAATAATTTATAAAATTTTTCTGCCCTTTGTGTTCTTTTCTTTATTTTCTCATAATCCTTTTCTTTAAACCCTCCAATGTCAAATATTTCTTTATACACTTTTGTTCTTGCCATTTGTTCTGCTAAATTCTTTTCTGTTTCACTTTTTAATCTCAATTGAAAGCTTTCAGCATAATTAAATAAATATAATTTTTCTAATTCATCTGATCTTCTTGCTAAATTATACATTTTTTCCATTTCCTTTAAAAGCTTAATTAAATTTTCAGTTGTAATACGTTGTCCATTATCTATTTCCCTTTCTTCTTCAATTTCTAAATCCAATTTTTCAATAATAGTCTTCAAAGTTCTTCTTTTATTTTCCCTTTTTTCAATTTGATCTTCTTCACGTTCTTTTCTTTTATTTAAACACTTTTTTGGTTGTCTAATTTCTT
>QIBA01000244.1 GCA_003225175.1 Acidobacteriota bacterium | reverse complement strand
TTCGCCTCCGAGCCGTCGGACTGGTAAACTGTCGCCCCCGAGTGCGGGGCAAAAGCAATGGCCAAAACTAGGGCAGCCAAAAGGCTCTCGGTTCTCTTCATGATTGTTCTTCATCGGTAACCCTTCCGATTGCCCACGCCCGTAGTATCAGGAGAGACCCTTAGGTCAAGCAGAATTTCCATCCTTTGAACATCTTTTTGTGACCTGCGCGCGCAGAATTAGAGAATCCCCAAGCGAGTTTCAAGAATATCTGTCAAATCCGTATAATCCGCGGTGGCCTTGATTACGCTTCCAAACTTTTCCGCGCGGTAGGGGCATGTCCGCCATCGCGTTCCGCGTATCCTCGATTGCACCGCGCCCACTCGCCGAGTTCGTGGTAGTTCACTGACGAATGGTTCGTCGCGATGAGAACGAGATCAAAATTCTCAATCGTTGCCCGGTTCCACGCGACGGATTTCCTTCCGGCAAATTGCGACTAATCACGGGCTGGCTTGATGACCGGCACGTACGGAATAGGTTATTTCCGCGCCTCGTTCTGCTAATAATTACATTAAGACGTAACTCGGCGACTCGCGCTCGTCATCGACATTCGGTTTATAGGCCAGGCCGAGAATCAAAATCCTGGGACCCTTGATAGCTTTGTGTTGCGTGTTCAGTGCGTCTGCGACCGCGTGCACAACGTGCTCGGGCATATGCGTATTGATCTCGCCGGCCAGCTCGATGAAACGTATGTGTAGCCGTAGCCGTCGCCGTTGGGCTAGAGCTGGGGATGGGCGTAGGAGTTGGCCCACCTGTCACCAAAGGATGCGGATACGTATATTCGTGAGTATATGCAGATCCGCCATTCACGTCGGCAGGATACGCCGCCGTCACTTGTGTCGGGATCTGATTGGCTGGCAGTCCAGCACCGAGATTCACGTAATCGCTTCCTTCGTGCTGGGTTGGAACTAAATTGTTGCCGTACTTTAGCACCTGACCTGTGTCGGTATTCTTGTTGTTCCATGAAAAACAAGTTTCCTGTTGCTGATTAGGCCAAAATCGAGGCTGCTTCTGGCCGGTAAGCAGATCGCCTTTGCCGCGTCCGTTCTGGTCCAGCCCAATCAACACGTTGCGGATAGAAAATTGGTCGCCGCTATTGAACAGAAGCGGCGGTCCGAATCTGCATTCCTTTGTAAGCATCCGGCGTCATGATTGTGTCGATAGTAAATGTCCCGCCTCCATGAATCGTTGTATTGCTTGCTGCCGTGCCACTGAAATATAAACCGTGTGGATCGTTCTTATCCCATCCGTTTTCGCCATTTGCCCCCCACCATTCGTCTATCTTACCTCCAGCAGCAGCATATACTCGAAAATAAGACAAAGAAGTATGGGTATTATTACGAGACCTACCTGGGCCTAACCAGATATTGTCATGCCACTGTGAGCTACCGGAACGCTGCGATCCGCCAAAAGGGCGATCCCAGAAAAACACATTATTGTAAATCTGGACGGCTCTCATTCCGCGCACACACCAACCTTCCGTGCCGTGGCCATTCGGTATCGCATTCTCCCAGTAATTGTGTCTGGCGACATATCTTCCACCGAAGGAACAATCAATTCCCCCGTTTGGCCCGCCTTTGCCTTTAATAGTATTGTCTTCTACGAACCAAAATTTGTCTGAGCCGTAATAAGGAAAATCAGCCCACGCACCGTGGCCGTTCCCGTGGCCATTCGTCGCGCCGTTCGTAAACGTATGCGAATGATTGGGGCCGTAGTCCTGCTCGAACAGATTGTGGTCGTCTATTCCATAGGTCCAACCCGAAACCTGCAACATCGCGCCCCAGGCAAGATGATAAAAATGGCAATGGTCAATTCGCGCGTTTGTCACGAGACCACCTGTGCTGCCCACCTGAATAGCACCGTCACCGCCTCTGGTGGTGAGGTTTGGACTGTTCTTAAACGTGATGCCCGTGAGCCGAAATGATTTTCCGGCCGGGATAGTAGCTTTCAATAACGATCCACGATTCACCGCCAAGTTTCTGTTGCGGTTGACCGAGGAGTTTCGCTCGCGAGCTGTAGCTGGCGTTGTCGACGTCGGCTGGGTGGTCGGGGTTTTCACCGTAACGTCGCGGCGCGCACGAAACTCTTGTTTTCTTTGGAAGTTCCGCTCACGCATCGGTGTCTTACGGGGTTTTTCATCAATGATGATGGTTTGATCGTCAGCAGTGCAATTCGCCGTGCCCGCTCCAGTAATCGTGGTCTGACCGCGAATCGTTAGCCCTTTGGTGAGGCTAACCCCGGCAGTCCAGGTGAATGTTCCAGCGGGCAACGTAATTACGTCACCGTCTGATGCTACCGTCTCCAAACTCTGCACATTCGCCTCCGAACCGTCAGAAGGGTAAACTGTCGCCCCCGAGTGCGTGGCAAAAGCAATGCCCAAAAATAGGGCAGCTAAAAGCGTCTGGGTTCTCTGCATAGTTGTGGCTTATCGGTGATCCTCCCGATTCGCCGCATCCGTTGCCATCAGGATAACTCTTAGGTCACGCAGAATTTTCATCCTTTGAACATTACGTAAAACAAAACGGCCCGCAGGGACCGGGAAACAACCAGCCCACCGGAAACGCCGCAATCATGCAGCCCGCGTAGATCCAGCGAATCGTCGCCGACGCGACCAGTCCGGCGAGAGGATCCGCACAGCAGCAGGGCCAATGCTGATGAGGCGAGCAGGAGAGCAATGTTACCCAATTTCAGTTTCGATCTCATAGCATGACAGTGTTGGCCGCTTTTCGCTCGGCCTTGTCTCCAAATTTCGAGATCTTTAGTAGGCCTGCAGTTCCTTGATACCGAGATCAAGAACTTGCTTTCGTGAAAGCGACTCCGCCAGCCGGTTTGCCAATTGAATATTTGTCAATAAAGGAATCCCGAAATCCACAGCCTTTCTCCGAATATAGTAATCGTTAGTTAACTCCGTTTCCTGAAAGTTCTTGGGTATATTGATCACCAGGTCTATTTTTCTTTGCGCGATGAGTTCACCCGCATTGGGAGAACGATTTTCCAGTGGCCAGTGAACGACCACACTCTTGATGCCGTACTGATTCAGAAACTCCG
>QIBA01000243.1 GCA_003225175.1 Acidobacteriota bacterium | reverse complement strand
CAGGGGTAAAACAGTTTATCTGGCTTTGTCGCTCGTTTTCTACTCGGGGTTAAGTGTCTTTGGTCAATGGTCCGGTGCTAAGCCGGGAACAAATAACAACCTGAATGGGGGATATCTGCTCGATTCAGGAGTCGGGTTCGTGGTGGGCGACGCCGGTACTATCGTCAAGACCACGGATGCCGGTATGACGTGGTCACCGCTTACGTCGGGCACAACGAACGGATTGCATGACATTTATTTGTTCAATGCGACTGAAGGAGTTGCTGTGGGCGATCAGGGACTGATTCTCCGGACGATTGATGGGGGTGCCATGTGGCAGAACGTGGCCAGCGGTGTGGAGGACGCGCTTAGATCTGTGTCGTTCAGCGGTGTAAACGGAATCTCGGCCGGCGATTCACAAACAATTCTCTATTCGACCGACGCAGGCGCTTCATGGCAGATCAGTCAAAGCGGATTCTTCGGCGGCGGTTTCCTAGGCGCGCAGATGCTGAGTTCGAGCGTAGGCTTTGTTGGCGGGCAAAATTCGATCTTCCAGTCGCTGCTCGGCGCAAGCAGTGATGGCGGCGCCAGTTGGGCGTTTCAGTCTTTTTATTTTGATAAAAACGAAGGCGGTGGCACTGACGTGTTTTTTCTCGACCAAAGCACCGGCCTCGTTTCAGGAACGGTTTTTGATGGACGCGGCGCGATCGCCAGAACGACTGACGCCGGGGTGAGTTGGTCAACGTTATTCTTTGATCAGGCGATCCAGGGAATTGATTTTCCACAGCCAAGCAGCGGCTTTGCTGTGGGCGCAGGTGGACGAATCTCACATAGCACGGATGCCGGAATTACCTGGACCGACCAGACCAGTGGGACGTCCGCAAATCTCAACGACGTTTCCTTCGCCAGCGACGCCTTACGGGGGATCGCACGTTGGTGACAGCGGCACGATTCTCTGGACAGCAAACGGCGGCGAACCGGGGCCGACGCCAACGCCCACCCCAACACCCAGTGCTACTCCGACAGTTACCCCTCTGTCGACGCCGCGGCCTACTCCGACGCCCAGGGTTCGTCCCACGCCGCCTCCTCGTCCGACTACTCTTTCTCGCCTATTACATTGAAATGTCAGTAGCTAAGACCTAACGATGAAAACTCCTTCCAATTCCAACCGCTTCTATTCCAACTCTCGTCTGTTAATTGGGTTCTTGGTCGTGTTACTCAGCGGCTGTGTTCTGCTGGCCGGTTTTGGTGCAATATCTAAAACGTTTGCAGTACGAATCAGTTCACCGCGCGCAGTATCGGCTAATTCGTCAGCGCTGTCCTCTAAATACGATGTTGCATTCGGCCCTGGCCCGGCACGTCGACTGGACGAGCAAGGAAATCGGCCAGAGGGCATGTCATTCCTGCCGCTGCACCCGCGAAGAACTCGTGCAATCCGGCCCACTGGAAATGGAGATTGGTTCTCGCTTGGGCCGCCCGGTGGCGATGTGTTCGATGCTGCTGTTTCGACGGCTGATCCGGCCATCGCTCTCGCCGGGATCGCACCGGATGGCAGCTTCGGTGGTACGCTCTATCGCTCGGCTGACGCTGGGAACACATGGTCCGAGGTGCTGCCTCTGAACGGCATAAGTGTCTTCGACATCGAATTCGCTCCCGATGGTGCGGCCTACATTGGCACCCAGGATAGCGTCAGGCGAAGTACTGACGGCGGCAATAGTTGGACGTTGTTGAACCTTGGCATTGGAGTGAACGACCAATATTCGATGTCGCGCTTGATCCATCGAATCCCTCAATCCTCTGGGCTGGGATAGCTGACGCCAGCGGTTCGCAGCCGGTCAACGTGATGCGCTCGACCGATACCGGCGCGACATGGTCAAATCGCACGCCGCCTCTCGCAGCGCCAATTTCGTGCCGTGGAATCGCAGTCGATCCGAGCGATTCGAACACGGTGATCGCTGCCTTCGGAGGAGACTTTGGAGGCGGCCAGGTGTGGACCACTACCGACGGCGGCGATTCATGGACCGACCGATCAGCCGGTCTCCCGAATAATCCGATGCAGGTCGTTGTGTATGATGGCACCAGATTGCTTGTTGGAGGCGGTCAACGCTTTGGCTCGGAAAACGTGGGACTTTACCGATCGACGGACGTGGGAGCGACTTGGACACCGCTTCATGATAACACGTGGCCCGTGTTGGTAGTCGATGATATCGCGGTCGATCCGAACGATGCACAGACTATCCTGGTTGCGACGGACGGCGGCGGCGTCAATCGCACGACTGACGGCGGTAGCTCGTGGGAGATTGGCATTGGCGACACCGCTGCACTAGCTGGACGTTCGTTGCGGTTTCGCCCGGATAGTTCTACCGAGTTGTTTCTTGGTACCAGCTCGTTGGCAGTCTTTCGCTCGACCGACGGCGGAGATCATTTCGTGCAGTCTTCCAACGGCATTTCTGAGCTCAACCTATTCTCCGTTGATGCTAGTCCTCTAGCAGCAAACGAGCTGGCCGTCGCCTTCCAAGGCCAGAATAACGGCGGTGCGTTAAGCTCGCTCAACGGCGGCGCGACCTGGGAGCTGGAATCGGCGCCTTCAACCCGGTACAGCGCAGTGCGGTTTGCTCCTGACGGCACGCTCTACGCCATCTCCAGCGGGCCATCGAGTGTAGCTCAGGAAGGCTTGTACCGTCGCGAGAACAACGGAAGCTGGACTCCACTTGGTCCGGACCAAGGTCCTTTGTTCGAATCCGATCTCAACACGGTGCGTTTTAGCCGCAATAATGCGAACCTGATTCTACTCGGTGGAGCCGATTTCGGAGTTGCAGGTTTCGAGGCAACTATATGGCGCAGCACCGATGCCGGACAAACATGGACCAAGGTCTATGAGCTCGGTGATTTCCACAGAGTAACTGATCTTGAGATTGTGGAGGATGGCACTGATCAGAACATGGTGGCAGCTTGGACCAGTGAATCGGGCGATAACATAGGCGGTGCGCTGCGCTCGACGGATGCTGGGGCGTCTTGGTTCGACTCGTCCACTGGCCTGCCTGAGTTCTTCCGAGGTCCGCGATTGTGTGCTTCGCCCACCGATCCGCAGAGCCTTGTGATCTCGGCTTGGCTCAGCTTTCAGTCTGCCGGGCTTTTCCGTACGACTGATGCCGGTGCGACCTGGGCTTCAACCGGCTGGACGGGAAATGCCACTGTTGGAGATGTTGGCTGTCATCCAGTCGACGATCAGATACTCTTTGTTACACAATTGAGCGGCGGCGATGCCGTGCTTCGTTCACAGGATGGTGGCGCGACGTTCGCGCCCTTCGCGAACGGTCTTGAGAATGTTGTCGCTCCCCGTGAACTGGCGTTTGCTGGCCATTCTCGATTACTCTTGGCCAGTGCCAAAGGGAGTTATGCGACTGATCTCGCGACGCCGACGGCAACGCCTACACCGACCGTAACGCCTAGTTCCACTCCGACACCGACCACGACTCCGACACCAAGAGCTACTCCAGTTCCAAGGCCTCGGCCCACGCCAGCGCCTCGCCCGACATAACTGCGCTAATGGCGTAGTTCGATTACATCAAAGTTATCCGATAACTCAAGCTCGTACAAAGGAAGACCACGAATGAATAAACGGCCGCTTACCGCCATAGAGAAGCACATCGCTCGAGGCATGTCTCTCGTCGTTCTGCTTTTTATCGCCATCCCCCTTGTGTGGCTTGTCCAGGGACAGCCGCTGAGCAGTAACATTTCTCAAATAAGCTCTGCCCACGTGGTCAACGGCACAAAAACTATGGTACGAGTTCACGACACTGCGCAACGCCCGCAGATTATATCCCCACACAAAGTCACAGAATAGCGAGTAGCCGCTTTTCATGCGGCACCATTTGTGGCGTGGAGTCGCGTGCTGCGCACGGGCAGATCGCGCCCAACACTAACGGCGGGACGCTCAATCCGGTGGCCTTCATCAATCCTATGACCGTTAACGTATCTGGGCGCGTCGCATTTAACTCACAGGTTGATGGCTCCGACCGTAACCAGGGTGTGTTCGTTGCTGACTCTGACGCTACAATTAGCGCAATCGCAATTGGCTGTGGCGGGCTAGGTGGTAGCGGAGACACAACTTCAATGTGCGGTGATGTTTCACCTATTGGCGGACATTTCGGCGGCTTCTTTTTCGGCACGGTTTTCACACCCGACATCAACGATGCGGGCGATGTCCTGTTTTTTTGTGATGTC
>QIBA01000242.1 GCA_003225175.1 Acidobacteriota bacterium | reverse complement strand
GACGGCTTCTTCCTTCTTGCCGACCTGCAAAAGGTTGCGGCCAAGATAAAGCCGCGCCTCAGCGTTATCGGGCTGCAGATTCACGACCCTTTGAAACAGTTCGGTGGCGTAAGGCGAAGAATGCTCCACGACTCCGAGCAAGAACAGAGCACTCACGTAGTTTGGGGAGAGACGGACGGCTTCGCCAAGCTCGTTCCGTGCCTCGTCCTTGCGGCCTAGAGCATACAGAACCCGCCCCTTGTTGTAGTGCGCAAGCGAAAAGTCTGGGGCGAGCCGTATGGCTTCTGAGAATTCCCCCAGCGCACCCTGAAGATCGTAGACGTCGCCCAAAGCAATGCCGAGATTCACGTGGGCCTCAGAGGATGCAGGGTTGAGGCCGACGAGCTTCCCAAACGTCTGAACAGAATCTGCATCTCGGCCGGTTTTTCCCTGAAGCATGCCTAGCGCCGTCAACGCATTCGCATTATTGGGTTCCAATCCCAGCGCGCTTCGGAGTTGTCTTTCCGCCTCCAAATAGTTCGCTTGGGCAGCTAGGGTCAGTCCTAAGTTAACGACAGCCTGAGTGTATTGGGGATCGACCGAAATGGCCTCGCGAAAGAGCGCCGCCGCCTCATCATTCTTTCCTTGGCGACCAAGGAGCGTGCCGAGATTATTGAGCGCTTCCGCAGATTGCGGGTCGCTGGCAATGGCTGCCCGAAACTCCCGCTCGGCTTCCTTGAATCGCTGTCGCTGCATCAGCGAGGAACCCAATTGATCGTGAGCCTGCGCGAAATGGGGATCCAGTTCGATGGCCTCGCGCAATTGATGCTCTTCACGACCAGAATCTCTCAGTTTTGCAAGGGCGAATGCCAAGTTGTAATGCAGTCTGGCATCCTTCGGCTTCAGAAGAAGGGCTTTCTGGTACGCTTCGACGGCCTCGCGCGCGAGCCCTTGCTTGAGCAGTTCATTGCCGTGGCTATTCAAAGCGGCCGCCTGCGTTTCTTGCTCGGTTTGCTGTTTCAGGTGCTCGAAAATTTCGAACTGCTCTTTGGCCGCAGCTTGGTTCTTTTCGTTGTGGAGAATCAGTCCGAGTTGATATCGCGCCTCGGGACCATCAGGCTTCAGCTCGACGGCTGTTCGCAGCTCGCGTACGGCGTCATCTATTCGCCCCAGGCGGCCGAGAACCGCGCCCAAATGGCAATGCGCTTCGTAACTCGCCGCGTTTAACTGGATGGCGCGTTCGAGCGACTGCACCGCGTCAGGAAATCGCGCCGAATCTTTCAAGGCTTCCCCGAAAATCTCCTGGCCTTCCCAGTCGTTTGGATTGCGGCGTGTGTAGTCTTCCAAAGCCGGAGAGTTTCTTTGTATTCTTCAGCGGCGTGAGGATAGTCCTGATTGTGAGCGTAAGCGGTAGCGAGGTTAAAGTGCCATTCCGCGGAATTTGGCTGGGCGGCAACCGCGTCTCGAAAAAGAGGAATGGAGTCAGCATAGTCTCCCGTTTCGGCAAACGCGTCAGCCAAGACAATTTTCATTTCCAGGGCAAGATTCGGAGCAGGCGAATGGCTCAAGCCATCTTTTAGGTAATAGATTGCCGCTTTGTATTTCTTCTGCGTACTCAGCAAGCGGGCAAGGTCATAGGATGCGAGGGCAAAACGCGGATTGATGGCCAGCGCGGTCTTGAATTCGTCGGCGGCCCGCTCGAGCTGTCCCAAATCCTGCATGGCACGACCGAAAGCATTGTGAGCCTTAAATGAGTTCGGCTCGTCGCGCAGGACGACTCGCAGTTCGTCGGCCGCTCGATCGGGCGCGTGATTTTCAAGGAGCGAAAGGGCAAGTTCGTAGCGAATCTGGCGCGCCTCGGGGGTACGAGCGAGCGCGGCCTGAAAGGCGGCGACAGCACAACTGAAGCGTCCCTCGCGCCCATAAAACGTGCCAAGGGATTCATAAGCTTCCGCGCTCGGCGACGCCGCTGTGCTCTGAAGCAGACTGGCCAACGGCTCAAATGTTCCCCGTGTTTTGCAGTCTTCAGGAATGTCAGCCAGCGTAATAACGAGTGCGCCCGAAGAGTTCCCGGCGGCCTGTGCTGATAGGGCGGAGGGAAGCGCCAGATTAAAAAAATAGAGGATTGCAAAGAGAGTCACTACCGATTTCGACATAGCTTCGAGCGCGCGGCGCAGCATAACGCTTGGTCAGCGCCACTTAGTATATTCCGTCTTTATCGCTTACGAACCTCCCGCAGAGTGCTCTGCGCATCGAGGGCGAGGCGGCTTCCCCGCGAGCATTTCCTCGATGCAGTCGTCGCCGGGGCGATGTCAATAATAGAACTTCAGCGCGAACTGAAGTTGCCGTGGCGAATAACCGCTGGTGGCGGTCGAATTGACCACTCAAAGGCCTCCGTCCTAAATTCCAGTCTCCTGCGTTCGGTCATCGCAAAAATGCGAAAAACGGAGAGGTCCAGGTTCGCTCGCCCGTCACTTCGCAGCACATTGCGCCCAAAGGTGCCGTAGGTCCCGGTCGCAGGAAAGGCGAACGCGGATGTATTGAACCAGCAGGTAAGCGTTCCTACGGGAGCTCCGTTCGGGCAACTGCCCTTGTTGGGGTCGCCGACAATGTTCGCCCGTTCGCTGCTGCCAGACCCCACGTTGGGAATAGAATTCGGGGCAGTAACGTTGAAGAGTGTGCCGGACATCAGGCTGGAAATCCCGTTGACCTGCCAGCCACCAATGACAATGTCGATGGTACGCACGCCCGTTGCGAATTGCCTGCCTTTGCCAAAGGGAAGTTCATAGACGATATTGGCCGTAAAGATCTGCGGCAGGTCGAACCCGGCCAGGCCTTTGTCGTTTTGCAGGTTGTAGGGATTTTGCACGGAAGTTCCATTAGTTCCCGTGCCGAACCACTCGTCGGCGCCTATGTCAATGGCCTTCGACCACGTGTAAGAAAGAAGGTAGGAAAGCCCGCGAGAGGCCTTCTTGTCTAGCGATACTTGCAGGCCATTGTACCAGGACTTGCCGACGCTCTCGTCATAGTGGATGGGCACCAGGTAAGGGAAGCGGAACCGACCTTGAGCCGCGACGGCCGCTGGCGTGCACGTGGTGGTATAGCAACTTACAGACGGCACCAGGAGCTTGCCCGTGGGATCGGGAACCGTCGCCTGGTTGCCAGTGACTCCCACATCGAGCCTATGACCGGATGAGCCTACGTAGTTCACGGTGAGCGTGGTGTTCGTGCTTAAGGCCTCCTGCACGCCGAAATTCCATTGATCGGAGTAGGGATTCTTGATATTAGGATCAACAAACCAGTTGTTGGTGGTCTCAAAGGCGGTCAGACTCGGTACGACATTGGCACCTTGCAAGGGATTTTCCGCAAAAACGCTCGGCGGGTTGTTTGTATTGTTGAACGACAAGATGAACTGGTCAGCGCGGGGCCAAGTGCCTTGCTGGTTCTGCGCCATTTGTATGACCGCCGCCCAGTTGTCGTAGAACCTGCCGTATGCGCCTCGGAGCACGGTTCGCTGCGTCAATCGGTATGCAATACCCATACGTGGCTGGATATTGTCGTAGGAGTTGTGCCAGAAGCGGCGGTCGGGCGCAACGACAACATGCGCCGGGAGTGAGCCATCGGGCGTGGGAATGCAGGGCGGCATGTTGCCAGCGGACGCACAAGACGGCGCAGAGGCCGAGAGGACGTAGTTGCCCGTATTCAGATCCCAGTTGCCAATGGGTACGTTGCCATCCGCAGGGCTGCCGTAAAGAGGATTGAACGTGATGTCATAGCGCGCTCCCAGATTCATCGTCAACCTGTCGGTGATTTTCCATTGATCCTGAAAGTAGAATCCATCAACCCAGCCCCCGTGTTCAGTCTCAAACTCGTTGCGATAGGTATCGCCTGAGGGGATCCCGAGCAAGAAAGACGCGAAACCCGCGCCATCAACCCCCTTCACTGGGGAATTGGCCGTCTGGGCCTGGGAAAAACTCAAGCTGTTGCTATTGAAGGTTTGCCGGAAGCCGTTGGTGTTGAAGTCCGCTCCCATGCTGAAGCTGTGCCTTCCGTGGGTCTTCGTGAAATTGCCCTTCCACTGCCAAATGTCGGCCACAACCGCCGGGCTGCTGCCTTCCTGGAATGAGGTAATATCACCGCTATCCGGGAAACTAACTGCATTGAAATAGCAGTTGCGCGGACCCTTTACGAAAGAACATTCAAAACTGTTGGCGTAGCCTCCCGCTCTGATCAGACCTTGCGAAACGCTGCCGGGCAGCAATGTAGGATTCGCAGAGAATCCATAGTTGCGCCCGAACTGCACTGACAGCACGGAGG
>QIBA01000241.1 GCA_003225175.1 Acidobacteriota bacterium | reverse complement strand
CAACAAACGCCAGAGCCCCTCGTCTAATCCGCCACGTGTGTTCGTTGTTTATTCATGCCTTCCCCGATTTCTCCCTCAGGCAACCAGTCGGAAATGTCGTTGTCATTGCTTCCTCATCGTCTGGGTCCGCAAAAGCCAGAGCGGCAAATCGCGCATTAATCGTGGGTTCGACGCGCCGAATTCGTCCGAGGCTGAGTCTTTTCCGTTTTCAGTCACTGAGGCTGCAAGGATCCCGATGGCGTTACCGGTTTCTGAAACGATCGGCGAGCCGGACAGGCCGCCTTCAATCGGTTGCGCGGGTTTTGAGACCCAGAGCGGACCATCAATCCTTTTCATCCACTGGACCTGGCATCCAAACCATTCCCCTTTCAGGCTAAGAAGAAAGCCGCGGGACTTTTCCGGTGCCTCTGTAATTCGGAACGGTGTAGCGTATTCCAGAAGCGCACGGTAAGCGGCTGCTTCATCGGCAATGGTCTGAGCGTCGGGAAGGCCAACCACGGCCACGTCAGCGATAGGATTTATGAACAGACACTCGCAGGCAACAGTCGGGGCGGAGCCGAGCGGGCCAAGCATGTTCCGGTAAACGTGTTCTTCGGAGTAAGCGATGCCGAACCCCGAAGGAAGCCAGGGCAGGCAGTGGCTGGGAGTCACAACAAGGTGTTCGCCGCGGTGCTCGACGACAAACCCGCGTCCCTTGCCAACAGTAATCACCGTGCCTTTGGGCTTTTCCCTTTCGGCTGGCCGTATCGCTCTGATCCGCGCCTCCGCGGAAAGCTCTTGCGCAGCTTTTCGCATCTTAGGCCGGAACCATTCATGGATGTGGCTGCCGTACTTGGGTCGCGCCTGCCCTTCGCGTTGTTTCTCCTGCCGCAGGTGACAGTCGGCGAGTATCTTCGTCTCTTCGGGTTTCATCACTTGATCAGCTTCTCCCAGTCATGAAGCACGCCTACTCCCGCCCGAACTCTTCGAGCTCGCCCCCCGCGTCGAAACCGATTTGATCGAGCTCCACATTCGCATTGAGGACCACACTTGTTTGGTTCGATAGGCCGAACGTGGCCACGCCACTGGCACTCTCTGGGATGCTAGCAGGCGTCCAGTTCGGCGCCGTATTTCACTAGCCGCTGGTCGCATTGAGATTCCAGGTGGCGCTGCCGGCGTAAACGGCGCTGAGCACACAGGAGAAAGCGTTAGAACCATGGCACGGGACAGCATGGGAGATTTCATGGCGGCAATTATGCCTTGTCCTCATTTAAAAGGAAAGCGGATTCGTAATGACTACTGCACGACCATGAGTGTTGCTGTAGCGAGTCTACTGACGGTTCGCAGAGCGGGTCCGCCGAGTTCAAGCTGAGCGTTCACTTTCTCCAAGCCCGCAGTAAGCGCTTCAATTTGCTTTTGCTGCACGTCAACCTGGCGACGTGCTTTTAGAAACTCGTTGAGCACCATCGCGTTCACATTCGCTACGAACACCTGGAGTACGCTTGCGTCTCAACCTCCAGTTATCACATTCGGCTCACAACCACCACTGACGAACTCGGGCGCGGGTGTGGAGTCGGACCCCGGCCTGGGTGTTGGAGTAGGTCTTGAAGTCGTTGTAGGCGTCGCCGTTGGCGTTGCTGTTGCAGTAGCCGTTGCTGTCGCAGTCGGAGTGGCCATCCGCGTGCGTGTTGGTGTCCCGCCGCCACCGCAGAGCCAATTACCTGCATTG
>QIBA01000240.1 GCA_003225175.1 Acidobacteriota bacterium | reverse complement strand
ACCGCAGCCGGATTAGATTCACGAAATAGAATAGGCGAATGGAAGAATCGAGAACGAGAACGAACGCCAGGGCTGATCACGCTCATAGTATCCCACCCTCGCGAACATCGCGCGAGGATGGGGCACCCGATTTCTTGGAGTTCCATACTGGAACCAGGACACAAGGCTGAGCCACCCGCATTGTGGAAGGAATGGGGAAGGAATGGGGAATGAATGGGGACAGCCTGAGAGCCTGTCGGAGTGAACGATTCCCGAACCAGAAATCAACAACTTACAGACACAGCACTCCTTGCAAGTTGTTGATTCTTCGTTTCAGAAAATCTATCTCCGACAGGCTCTCAGGCTGTCCCGTTTTGGCTAAGGTTCAGTGACTGTTCATGACATACGCATAGCGGTTGAGGGACTGAGGATTGGTTAAATCCATGCTTCCCAGATAGGGATCGGGGGAGAGCCAGCGGCCTTGGGCACTGCTTAGCTGGCGGAATTGTGTGTGCTCCAGGTTCGACTCCGCCTCGAATCCTTCCGCCAGCGAGATAGACACCATGAGATCAAAAGAGCTCCCAGTCCAACGATCTGCCAAGGTGAGAATATGGAACCTGCAATTGCAGGCCACAAGCAAAACACGTAGAGTGTCAAAGCGATCCTGTCGATGAGGTTCGGCTGATGTTCCGAAAACCGGAACATCAGGACGAAACTCGCTATGCAATAAAAAGCTAGCGCAAGAGGTTCAATTCTGGTCGAGAATTCATGAGATGGAAAGCGGCCGGTTGCGAACACCACCAAACTTTTTACGATCCCGAACAGCAAACACCCGCTTAAGAGCATCAGCCACATACGGGCGGTGAAGAGCAGGATTAGTGCAGCTATCAACAGCTCCATCCATCCGACGGGTTCGGTCCATATCAGTTGATGCGACGCCGTCGAGATTCCGATTCGAGCTAGCCCATTCCCAATAAGCATCACCGCAATGAGAAAACCTCCGAGGCCTGTACCAACGCGAAGTCCGGACCTAATCTGCTCCTTGGCGGTTTTTTCCATGACGATCTTCGAAATAGCTATTGCGGCAGGAGGCACCCAATTGCCTCGGCACCGGTTAGTCCGATGTCGGTAGCCATCTTGAGTTCTGCCACTCCCGAGAGCCATGCCGCGAGCTTTTCTACCCCCGTTTTTCCTAAAATTCGCACCGCAGGTCCCGTCTTGCCCCAAATATTCAGAGACGGAATCGACGCAGTCCTCCTGCCCGCCGTCATCACTTCGCCTACCCCACCTTATTCTATTTGATGGCTTTGATTGGCTCGCAGGCAAGATTGCGGGTGTATCTGGAAGTGGATCATTGGGAGGTCCTACGCTCGATGTAAGTCTGGAGGGAGTGGAGAAAGCGGGTGGTGCAATCGCAGTGGACGTGGCTGCCCAAAAAGCAGTCAGAGGAGCGCCGCGTTCAACTGGACAAAAGGTTTCCCTAAGTATGGTAGGAAAAACGGCTGCCAAGGTTGGAAAAATCGCAGGTTGGGCAGGTACGCTCCTTACGGCGAATGATGGAAGAAGTGCCTTTCAAAGATGCATGAGCAATCAAGATTGAAACAGAGATACGCATTGAATGAGAATTGGATTGTCGCTCTACTCGCACTGGCTGCGCTAGTCACCGCAATGATTATGGACAGTCAGGGGCTGCCCCAAAAGTGGCATGCGGCGATTCTATGGACGGTTACTACATTTGGTGCTCTGGTTTTGCTTCTTCGAAGAAAATGGGCACTGATTCCTTTTTGGGGCGCTTTGGCGATTTGCTTCTTGGTGCACCTCTTGCTCATGTGGGTCATTTTTTCCCAATTGTTAGCGGAGAGCAAAAAAGTAGGCATGCTTTATGCCGTTCCTTTTGCGTTCATAGAAACTTTATTCTTGCAGCTACTGTTGCCGGCACTAGAACGACAACTGTTTGGGGTTTCTAAAAAAGAGAGTCACTAGAACGCCCCGAAGAGCTTGAACCGAAACGCCCGAAAAGCGGCGGCTAAACTGGATGTGTCCCCCGCCACAAGTGGCTGCGAATTGGTCAGTTGTGGATAAAGCTAGCTTAGTGTGACTGGCTCGGTTTCGGGGACAGACCCTCTCGGGCTTAAGAATATTAGAGATCTTGAAGTCGGAGCCAGTGCATACTTTGGAGCAAGCTTCTTTAACGGGAGCACGATTGACGGTTTGGAGGCTCCGACCGGAATGGTCCAGAGCCTTCTCAAGGGAGGAGGAGGTCTGGAATGTCCTAACAACCAATGCGCTCGTGTTGGAACTGATAACCGGCTGCAATACTTTGCTGCAACCACAAGTGGAACAGGTGCTTACTACAATTACAGGGGCCCCGGATCCATGTTCTACAGTGTACAAGCGGCTGGAGCTGCTGCAGCTTCTGCGACTGCGCAGGGTCAAAACGATAAGCATGAATACTGGAGCAACATCTATCAAGACGACAACGGTCTCTACTCCTACAGCGCTCTCCAGCAGGGGCCGCTTTGTCAAGTAGGACAGAATTGTCATTGGTCGCCGGATTATAATGATCACCCGGGGACTCTAGTCGGTGGTGCTCACAATCATCCTGCCAACTTTGGTTCTGAGGAATTCTCGCAGAGACCATCAATGTATCAAGGAAGGCAGATATCCGGCGATATTGATGTGTATTTAAGTTTCACTCCACAGCTGTATGGATTTTTGTTGACTCGAAGCAACCCGACAAGAATTCTCATGTTCGATCCCAAGGCATTCCAGACCTGGTTCGCGAGCGGCGTGAGCAACCCAATCTGTGTCTTAGTCGGCGTTAGCCACGGCGTTCCACCAGCCTGTCATTAGATCTGAGGGGTAGTGAATGGTAAAGCATCCGATCTTAAGCACGATTCTTCTCAGCTTGGCTGTGGCATCCGAAGCTCAGGTTTCGACAAAGGCGGAGCCGCTCTATGTCAGTATGCTTCAATTAATCAGCACTCCTGAGAAGTTTGACGGGAAGCTAGTCTCTGTTATCGGGTATCTGAGATTTGAACTTCATGGCAACTTGCTTTTCGTGCACAGGGAGGATGAGGAAAATGGAATTCTAAGCAACTCCATCCGTACGTCCCTCGATGGACGCTGCGGGAAGGATTTGGAACTATTTGATAGTAAATACGTCAAAATATTGGGAATCTTTCATGCCGGTGACGCGCGGCGTAATCCGTTTCCTCCTGGAGTCATCACCGATGCGAGCGATTGTAAGTTGTGGTCCGATCCCCGTGAACCCCTCAATCGCAAGCTGGAACGGATTCCGGGAGTTCATTAAGGTCGGGTTCTATAAAAGGCGATGTCAAGAGCAAACACATCTCCCGAACAGATCTGAGAGCAGTGCTCGGCATCGAGCCCTGGTGGGGATCTGCAGACTGTCGGTATGGACCTGGGCTGAGACTGCGAACATTCCGGTGTTGGTTCTGTCAGAGCTGAGACTACACAAGCTGCTTGGGTTGGGTTGCCAACCATGGTTCTATCTGAGACTCAAAGGCCTATAGCTTTGTTGGGTTGTCCGAGGAGGCATACGGTGGCCCATGAGACTTAGCGCAGGAGGCGCATAGCCTAACCCGCCCAAGGATACTCATCCTCGAACCCGAGCGCTCAGAGACTGACGAACCGAGATATAGTTCGGAAATGGTTCACAGTATCTATGCGCTCAAGCTGCTTGTGCTTTCAGTTGTTCCGGATCGAACCGTTCTCCTTTCTTCCAGACAATCAAACTGATGGCGGCGATCTTGCGCGCCAGGGTTAGCCTGGCCATTTCTGGCTTCATCCCCCTCCCCAGCAGGGTTTCGTAGTAATCACGAAACGGTCCGGGACAGGCACTAGCGGTAGTGGCCGCGGCTTTAAAAATGTTTTCTAGATCATGGTTATGATTCAAGTTCAAACCGCGGATGAAGACCGGCTTCTTGGCGCGGTGCAGCTCGCCTTCGACCAAGCGATAGTCGGCACTGCTGCGTGTTTCCAGCGCCAGTCCGCAATAAGCCCAGAACTGGCGCTTGCCGCGGAAGCGAAACGGAGTTTGCACGCGAGCGATCAGCAAGGCAGCGCGAATTGGTCCCAGAAAGGGAATACTGGTCAGTATCGCCGTGGCGGCATGTTTGCGGCACTCTACAAACAGATCGCGCCGGGCCTGGCGGCGGAATCCCTGCAAAGCATCGAGCTGCTCAAACATGCGTTCCGCGCGGTAGCGGCGACCGGCTTGCGTTAGTTCTTTCAGCCACTGCTGGCGCCGGCGTTT
>QIBA01000239.1 GCA_003225175.1 Acidobacteriota bacterium | reverse complement strand
GATTTGAGAAGCTTCTAGACTTCTATAGCCACCCTGGCTATGTTGCTCATAAGGTTCATTTGCTGGTTGCTTATGATCTGGAGTGGACCCGTTAGAGATGGATGACGAGGAAGAGATACGGGTACTTGACTTAGAGTACATCGACCGACCAGTGTTTTTGTGGTAGACTGACTGTTAAACGAACAGTGGAAACTCTAAAGCAATATCGGCTAGTTATTAAGTAGGTCAATGTATCACCTAGTTCTTAGTGGTAATCAGCAAAAACAAGCTTATTATTGAGTTTGTTTCTCAGCAATTATGATAACTTCTGTTATTCCAGACCGAATTAGTAATGGCATAGCATTATTGTTATAAAAATCCGGTATATCTTCTTTTAGCCAACGAACAGGAGCCAATAGGATTGGTGGGAGGTTGGCGTCTAGCGCTTTCCCTATTGCTTCTATTGACTCATCATCTTGCTTCTGTGAGGCGTAGATCATGCCTTTCCAAAAAAAGTATGCAGCGTTCCAGTTTAATTCTAATTTGATGGTGTGTTCCAATTGTGCTAAAGCCTCCTCAAAACTATTATGCAGCCAAAGCGCAATTGCTCTACAGAAATATGCTATAAGATGTTGAGGATTGGTTGCGGAGATTACCTCCAATCGTTCTGCTAAAGTTTGATCAGGTCTCTTTTGGCATATTCCAGACCATTCAGCTAGAAAATGTACCATAAGATTTGTCGAGTCTAGTAGTCAGTCCAGTTGGTTATTGACAGCGGGATAGAGATCCTGGAGCTTGTCCCGAGCATCGCGGGAAGTAAAGCGCCAGGAGATGGTGCAGCGCTGAGCATTGCGCTCGGCTTCCAGGGTCGCGATGCGTTGGCGCAAGTCCTGCATGCTTGCCACCCGCCGCGACAAACAGCCACGCGCAAAGATGCTGATCTCGATTTCGGCCATATTCAACCAACTGCCATGTTTGGGGGTGTAATGGAACTCGACACGCTGCAAGATGCGTCGCGCTTCTGGCGCCGGGAAGGCTTCATACAAGGCCGCAGCTGTGTGCGTATTCAGATTATCTTGCACGATGCGCACGTAGTCGGCCTGCGGATAGACCTGATCCACCAACCAGCGGATGCAATGGGCGTAGTCGATCTTGGTGCGGTGCTCGGTCATCTCCACATGGCGCCAGCCCGTCAAAGGCTCGACGAAGAAAAACAGATTGGCCGTGCCCAAGCGCTCATACTCGTAATCAATCCGTTCCGGCTGTCCTGGCTTCAGAGGCTCTGCAGGCCGCACATCGGCCTCTGGGGCCACGAGTTTTTCGTCGAAGCAGACCTTGGGGTGACGGGGATCGTAGTCCTCTTCGTACAGATCCAGCACATCTTCCATGGCTGCCACAAACTCAGCACTTACCTCGGGGATGCACCATTGCTCGTGTTGCCAGGGCTTGAGTTCGTTTTTTTAAGCAGCTGGCGGATCGTTTCCGGCGAGATGGACTCGACGAAGCCCATTTCGACCGCTTTGCCGGCCAGCAAGCGCACCGTCCAATGGTCATGACCATCGGGAACCGGGCTGCAGGCAATGGCGATCAGATGGGCGGCTTGTCCGCCCGTCAAGGCCTGCCGATAGCGCTGTTGCCGCTTGTCGTGCAGCACCGCTTCTAATCCTCCTTCCAGGTACAACTGCCGCACACGGATGGAGGTATTGCGGCTAATATCGAGGGCCGCGCAGATTTGCTGGTCGGTCCAGCCCTCGTGCGCCTTGAGCAAGACGCGCGCGCGGGTGAAGCTGCGGGCATTGGCTTTGCCCGCGTGAATAAACGTCTGTAACGAGGCCCGCTCGCTTTCGGAGAGCGTGACAGGGATGGGATGCTTCATCAGGAACTCCTTGGTTTTCCATCATCATCTCACTCCTGTCAAT
>QIBA01000238.1 GCA_003225175.1 Acidobacteriota bacterium | reverse complement strand
GCTCACGAGCGCAGAACTGTACGACCCAGCGACCGGAATGTGGACGGGCACCGGCAGTCTCAATATCGGCCGATCGGATCACACGTCGACGTTGCTGCCTAACGGAATGGTGCTTGTTGCAGGAGGAACTAATAGTACCGAGACCCTAGCCAGCGCGGAACTTTATGATCCAGTGAGTGGGAGCTGGAGTGCCACGGGCAGTCTCAACACCGCACGACTCGGTCATACAGCGACGTTGCTGCCCAACGGAATGGTGCTTGTTGCAGGGGGGAGTAACAGTAGCGGCATTATCGCCAGCGCGGAACTTTACGATCCAGCAAGCGGGAGCTGGACCTCCACCGGCAGTCTCAACACGGGGCGCGGCAGGCACACGGCGACGTTGCTGTCCAACGGGATGGTGTTCGTTGCCGGGGGAGTTGATTTCGATGGCTTCCTTCTCGCGAGCGCGGAACTGTATGATCCAGCGAGTGGGAGCTGGAGTGCCACCGGCACTCTCAACGTTGCACGCCGTAGTCACACCACGACGTTGTTGCCCAACGGTATGGTGCTTGCCGCTGGGGGTTTTGATGACAATTTCAGCCCTTCCAGTAGCGCGGAACTGTACGATCCGGTGGGCGGGAGCTGGACTGCCACCGGCGATTTAAACAGTGCCCGCTATTTTCACACCGCGACGTTACTGCCAAATGGCACGGCGCTGGTTGCAGCGGGAGTTGGTAGCACCGGCGTTTTCGCGAGCGCAGAATTATACGACCCGGCGAACGGCAGCTGGACTGTTACCGACAATCTCAACGCCGCACGCGACAGGCACACGGCCACGTTGTTATCCAACGGCATGGTACTTGTTGCAGCGGGCGATGGTTCCAACAACGTTCTCAGCAGCGCGGAACTGTACGAAGGCAAGCCATCGCCATCGCCGACGCCTACGCCTACCGGCACACCGAGTGGAACGCCAAGGCCTACTTCAACACCAAGGCCGCGACCGAGCCCCGCACCTCGACCTACTCTTTGATGCTCCCGGAAACTGCCGCGTTCTTTCGCCCATTTGCGGCAAATGTTTTTTGGGTCGAACCCGTTCAATCGGATAACACGGGTGAAATTCTTTCCATTGCGAATTATTTCTGTCGCTCGGCGCCAATGAGAATCGATTATCGTTTCGCCGGCACCGCGCGCAACCCCGACAAAACGTGGTTATCGCCTCGTGCAGCAATCACTAGTCAGGAAAACACGAGCTGCTCCGCGAAGCCATAGTTCAAAGGAGCGCACGCTTCCAGCATGTTTTGTCCGGCATCTTGCCGGACAAATTTCTCTGCTCGACAGGCTACCACACAGAACGCGGCAGATGCGTGTGCTCCCGTTGACCGCGTTG
>QIBA01000237.1 GCA_003225175.1 Acidobacteriota bacterium | reverse complement strand
TTCAGGCCAGATTCCCGGATGCTGCGCGAATACTTGCCGGTTCTTCTGCAAATTGTCGTAGCAATTCTTTTTGCCGGTTCCGCGCTACTCGTCAGCGTGTTGGTAGGGAAAAGCGGAAAACGTACGCGCGCTAAGGATATGGCGTACGAATGCGGTATGATCCCGCAGGGAGAAACGCTACCGCGGTTCAGCGTGAAGTTCTATCTCGTGGCAATGCTTTTCATCCTGTTCGACCTTGAGATCGTGTTCATGTATCCATGGGCGGTTGTCTATCGAGACGCTATCAAAGAAGGGCCGGCTATTTTTTGGAGCATGCTCGGTTTCATCACGATCCTGATGGTCGGCTACGTTTACGCGCTCAAAAAGGGAGCGCTGGATTTCAAAAACTAGCTAGCTTGGTTTGATATTCCGGCCGCTCACTCACGCCTGCCGCTGGGCTTGATGTTGAGCGCTCTCCTCTGGATGTTCGCCATGAGTATGGCGGCAAAATCGTAGTGGAAGTGACAAGGCATGCCTGTTCACCAAAAGGCTGACACTCCTCCGCAATTTTGGATTGCGGCCGGCGTGTCGCTCTTTGCGGCGCTGGCCTTTTACTTTTCAACAAAGGCCACACTGCAGGATCTCGATTACACCGCGCAGATTGCGTCCGCTTTGCTGCGCGGCCACTTGGGTCTTCGGGAACAACCGCCGGAATGGCTTAACGAAATGATTCCACACGGCGACAGGTATTACTCAGCCTTTCCGCTAGGAGCCGTCCTCAGCATGCTGCCCGTTGCGCTCCTGCAAAAAGCGAAGCTGGTACATAACTTTCCCGGACACGTTCTGGCAGCGCTAATTGCTGGTTCGTGTGTCTATTTCTTTTTTCAACTGGCGAAAGCATTCGGGCCTGAGTACTCGACAGTCGGACGTAGCCCATTACTTCGGCG
>QIBA01000236.1:2006-3703 GCA_003225175.1 Acidobacteriota bacterium | reverse complement strand
AAAGGGATACTCAACGAAATCACGGATAGTCTTGCTGGGGTCCAGGAGGAAGGGGTTAGGGAGAAGATCCGGAGTAAGGTCGTGCTTGCTGCGAGGGCGGCCGATGCGCTCTACGGGCAGACAGTGAGTCAGGCACAAAACACGATGGTCAAACTAGCAAAGGAGATGGATAAGAAGCTGGACGCGCTGGTGGGCAACGCGGGAGCGCAGAGGTCGCGCTCCTGGGCCGAAGTCGCAGCAGCGAACGCGTCCCGTACGCTTCCCCCATCGGATCAACGAGCTGCAGTCAGGGTGCGCCTCACAGAAGCGGAGGGGAAATCCACTACAGAATTACTGGAAGCAGTCAAGCCAGTAATCCAGGGGGCATATGCGGTGCGTCGGCTGCGAAGCGGGGACGTGGAAGTAATGTTGCCAAACCAGAGGGCAAAGGACCAGGCATTGAACCAGGCTGAGGTGGCGGGCTGCAAGGTGCTTAGGCAAGACTATCCAGTCGAGGTGCCTGGTGTACCGCTAGCAACAGGAATCAAACATGGCAAGGCCCTGGAGAATGAGGAGGTGGCGAAAGCGATCTGCAACGCGACGAAAAGGACCATCCCAGGCATCTTCATCAATAAAATCCGCTGGTTGCACGATGCCAAGGGGCACGACGAACGCGTACAGGCCGGTAAGACGAGAGGAACAGCAATCATCAGCTTCCCTACCCAGGCGATGCAACATGAGGTTATCCGCAAGGGCGTAGTTATTGGAGCGGAACTGTTCGATGCGAGATTGTACAACAACAGCCTTGAAATGAAGCAATGCTTCAAGTGCTATGGCTGGGGCCACACCCAGGCGGCTTGCGGAAAGCAAGAGCGATGCGGGGAGTGCGCAGGCCAACATCCGACAAGGGATTGCAAGAAGGAGCGGGTTTCCTGCGTCAACTGCGGCAGGGGCCATAGGGCGTGGCAGAAGAGGGCGTGCAATACGTTCCAAACATTCTTGGAAGAGACGAAGAAGAAAAGAATCAACCTAGTTGTGCAGACAGCAGCGGTACGAAATGCCAGCACCAACGACACGCAAAACCCACTCCTGGCCACCCTTGAGCTCCCAGCGAGCAGGAAGAGACCCAGGGTGCCTTCGACACAAGAGCGAGAGCAAGAGCGAACACAAGAGCGAACCCAAAGCGCGAAAAAGGGCAAGGGACGACCGACCAACATCGAGGTAGCGGGCAGGGACCGGAGCAAAAGTCACATAAGGCTAAGCACGCCTCAAACCGTCCCTAGTTCAATCCCTAGCTCGTTCTGGAGCAGGCAACCCCCGCCACAGGCGAGCTCAAGCTCAGGGAGTAGCATGGAAGCAGACATGAGCGCGGCCGACCCAATCAACGACGATGATGAGTGCTAGAGCTTAAAGCCAACGCGAGCAAGGGGAACCGAATCCAAACAGAATGGGCTGGGCGGCAGGTGGACTGAGCGAGATCTCAATAATCCAGTTCAACTGCGGTCAGGCCAACTACAGAACATCAAGACCGATATTTGATGCAATCACGCCCGGCGGCCCGCATGCTACTAGCGGTCCAGGAGCCGGCATTCAGCAAGCTCACAAGCTCGACGTACTGCCCGAGAGGGTTCAAACTGGTTTATGAGGCAAACCCGGCAACGAGGGTTTGCTTCATGGTAAGCGATCAGCTAGGGACTGACCAGTGGACGAGTCGGTCA
>QIBA01000236.1:0-1851 GCA_003225175.1 Acidobacteriota bacterium | reverse complement strand
GCGCGGGGAGTGGACGTGGCGGCGCGGCGCCCACGACAGCGTCATAGACCTCACGTTTGCAACGGACGGCCTGCAACACAGCGTCACTAGATGCGGGCCAATGGACGGATGGGCAATAGCGCTTGACCACATCCCAATCGACATAAGGCTAAGTAGGGCATGCCACCCGCGCCCTCCAAGCAGGCGGTACGCAATTAGGAAGCTGGACAGGGCGGGCCTGGAGGAACGAATCAAATTGAGTGGTTGGGAAACAGACCAGGATCCACTAAGCAAGATTAAAATAGTTGTTAAGGAGGCGCTTGACCAATGTTGCCCGAGGGCTAAACCACATGAGAAGGCAAACCACCGATGGTCGCCCAGAGCAGCTGAGCTCCTAGTAGGCGCCAGGAGAGCTAGGCGAGCGTACCTCTCCACCCTACAGGCGCACCACTACCAGGCCATGAGGTCGTTTCAGAACCTTCTGAAAAAAGAGCTCCGCAGGGGAGGCAGATCAGCATGGCGGCGCTTCATCCAGGAGATCACGACGAGCAAACAGCTTCCCCACAACAAGGGTCTCTGGAGAATGTCCAGATGGAGCAAGCAGACACCAGGCACGAGCGCAGCCCTCCTGCCGCCCCTACGGCGTAACGACCAGGAGCAAGTGACACTTAGCAACGAAGGGAGAGCCCAAATTCTCGCGGAAAAATTCTTCCCACGCGCCAGCCTAGCGGACCTAAGTGACATCGCAAGTGGCCAGCAGGCTGCAAACACGCTAGATGTGCCCGCAGAGGTTACACCCAAACAGCTAGAAGAGGTGATCCGCAAGCTTCCCAACGGTCGAGCCCCAGGCCCGGATGGCATCCCAAACGAGATCCTAAAGGTCATCGCTCCAATTGTCTCCAAGGACCTCGCGCACGCGATATCCAAGCAGCTGGAAAGCGGCATGATACCAAACTCGTATAAAGAATCTACTACGGTCGTGCTCCGTAAGGAGAGAAAGAAGGATTATTCGCTCCCAAGCAGCTATCACCCTGTTGCCCTTGAGGATACGCTAGCAAAGGTAATGGAGAAAATCGTCGCTACACGGATTGCGGAAACAGCAGAGGAGCACGCCTTATTATCGTGGAACCAGATGGGAGCGAGGAAGAAGCGATCAACCACGTCGGCAATTGACTTGCTTACGGCATGCGTTGAGACGGCGTGGGGTAGCCGTAACGGCTGCGTGGTGTCAATGCTAAGCTTGGACATAAGTGGGGCTTTCGACCATGTCTCAAAAGAGAGACTCCTCTGGATACTACGACGGAAGGGCTTGCCGGAGTGGATCATAAACTACGTAGGTAGCTTTATGCATGGCAGGCGCACACGGATAGCGTTCGACGGCGACGAGAGTGACTGGTTCCAAACGGACGCTGGGATACCGCAGGGCTCACCCCTGTCACCCATCCTCTTCCTATTCTTCATCTCCGAGCTGCTCGAGGGTATGCAAAACGCAAAGGATGGTGCCTTTGGATTTGGCTTTGTGGATGACACAAACCTGATTACGTGGGGAAGCTCCGCCCAGGAGAACTGCAGGCGGCTAGAAGGGGTCCACGATAAGTGCATTGCTTGGGCTAAACGGCACGGGGCAAAGTTCGCTCCGGATAAATATCAGCTCATCCACTTCACCAAGCGCAAGCGAGATCCAAGCGGCGACCTGGCAAGCACGGTCCGGTTTGATGGCCAGGAGGTGAAACCGGAGACCAAGCTACGCGTGCTGGGGGTGTGGGTCGACCCAAAGATGAGCTGGAAAGAGCAAGTAAAACAGGCCGCTTGCAAAGGCAATGCTGCTTTCGAAGCCCTGTCACGAATAACAGCCTCCACGTGGGGGCCATG
>QIBA01000235.1 GCA_003225175.1 Acidobacteriota bacterium | reverse complement strand
TAGAAGTAATAACTTTGTAAACAATTTATGTATATAGTTATGAATATCAAATATTTAATTTAATAATAAATAACTTTACTATAAAAAATGCCAGGGAGGCCAGTGAGTAGATTATATGTACTCGTGAGGCAGTAAGCAGATTAGTGTGCTCTGAGGAGACAGCGAGCAGATTAGGTGTGCTCTGGGAGGCAGTGAGCAGATTTGGGTGCTCTGGGAGGCAGCGAGCAGATTAGGGGAGGCAGCGAGCAGACTTAGGATGTGCTCTGGGAGGCAATGAGCAGATTAGGAAATCGGGGCGCAAACAGTTCAGACGGTCGGCTCTGGGAGGTATAGGTAGTGTCCCTGCCTCTGCGCTCTCCCCAGCCACCTGGGAGGCAATGATAGCAGGAAGCGACTCATTTTTTTTTGCTGATGAAGTGCAGGGACTGCTAACATGACTGCTGGAGTACAGGGACTGCCAGCATACCGCAACTCAACTGCCAGAGTACAGGAACTGCCACCCAACTGCTAGAGTGCAGGGACTGCTAACGTGACTACTAAAATACAGGGACTGCTGAAGTACAGAGACTGCCAGCATATGACTGCCAGAGTGGGAAACTACTAACACGACCGCCAGAGTACAAGGACTGCCAATACGACTGCTTGGAGTCCAGGAACTGCCAGCGTACTGTGATGTAACTGCCAGAGTGCAGGGACTGCTAATATGACTGCTAGAGTACAGGAACTGCCAGCATACTGCAACATGACTGCCAGAGGACAGGGACTGCTAGCATACCGTAATATTACTGCTAGAGTCTAGGAACTGCCAACATACTGTAACAATTACTAAGTGCAGGGATTGCTGACAAGACTGCCAGAGTACAGGGACTACCAGCATACTGCAGTGACTAGGGACTGCTAACGCGACTGTCTGAGTTTAAGGACTGTTAACATGACCTTGAGTCCAGGGATTGTTAGCATACAGCAGCAATCAGTGCAGGGACTGCTAACGTAACTACCTAAGTATAGGGACTTTTTTCTTTTTAATAATTGCTGGTAATATCTTTAAATTAACTTTATATATATAATATTAAGTAGTTAATTTTAATAAATATTAAATAACTCTACTATAAAAATGCCAGTGAGGCTAGTGTATAAATTAAAATATTCTCAAGTAGTAAGAAGATTACTTTACTTATAGAGCAGTAAGTAGTCTAAGGTACTTAAGGATACAGCAAGCAGATTAGGGTGCTTTAAGAGACAGTGAGCAGATTAAGTATACTCTAGGAGGTAGTAAGCAGATTAAGGTATTCTGGGAGGTAATATTTAGATTATATAAATCAGAAGCTAGTAGCTGTCAGATAGTTGGCTCTAGAAGGTATAAGCAGTGTTTCTGCCTCCTATCAACAAAAAGACATATTTCCATAATGTTCTGCCCTGCTCATCAAGTGATTGAGCTGGGTTCTGATAACTTGACTACCTGGTAGAGGCATTTCATTAGGTGGAGAGTCACATATTGTAGTGGAGAGTAGTATGTTAGACGTAAAGCTACTTGTTGAATGAAGAGCTACATATTAGACAGAGAGCTGCATGTCAGATAGAGAACTGCACATTAGATGGAAAGCTGCAAGTTGAATGAAAAGCTGTACATCAGAGGGAGA
>QIBA01000234.1 GCA_003225175.1 Acidobacteriota bacterium | reverse complement strand
CAGGTCGTCGCTTTTTGAGATGTTCAACTGTAGGCAGTTCCTCAATTAAGAGTTGTAATTTCTGACGCTTCCTATGCGAATTTGCGAAAGAAGTGTCTAATTTAGCTTCTTCACCATTAAGGTGATTGAACGTCGCTTCCCAATCAACCCAAGAAGTACGATATTTGTCATTACGATGTAAATTAAGCCATTTCTCAAAGCCTGAGTTTCTTGAAACTTGAGTAATAAAATGGCGAAGATGTTGAGTAATCGGCAATTGCCGCCACCTGGGGGTAATTGCAATCTGTTGCAATGCAGTCGTAGAAACTACTAAAGGTAAAGCAGAATAATGTGCATCTTTTGCGAGAAAATCAACTCGTTCATTAGAAATATTTCCTGAATGAGCTTTAATTTTGTGAAAGGTAACAGTTAGACTATTCGCCCGAATTAATTCTCTGATCATAGACCAAATAACGTTGTTTTCTTCCTTAAAAAAGGATCTAACAGTGGAGCATTCACAAAGATAATGATCCATAGTAGCTTTGGAGTCCGTAAGAATTTCAACTGAGATTCTAGGAGGTGCAGTCAACAAAGCAGCCAAAACAGCAGCCGTTTCTGCTCTTGTTGATGATGGAAAACAATCCAAGGTAGCTTTGAATTCTCGAGTTTCTGAGAGGTAATGTGTCTGAACGAAGGCCAAACTCATGCTCATTGATTCTTTTCCGATATCGATGACTGAACCATCAGTAAAAAATCGAAGGTGTGTTGCGTCTTTAAAGGAATGTTGTATTGCATGCAATTCTTTTTGAATTGGACCCTTATCAATGAAACGCTCAATGTAATTGTCTCGTTGAATGATAATATTTGTATCTTCATAAAAAGGAAGCATGTTATGTAAAAACATGGCATGGTAGAAGGTGCATTGAATAATATCATATTGTGGAGTATCAAAATAATATAGATTATTATTGATCTTTTTTGGACTAGATGATTGAATAATAACCGCGTCATCTGCAGTAAATAAATTAGCACATCTATATGTATCAATATGTGCAGTTCGTGGAATACTACTAAAGGAAGTATTATGATTTTGACAACCGTTGCATCTAGTTAAATTTGGGTGATTGATTGTTGATGTGTTGTTATCTATAATCCAATGTTCAACTATGATTGTTCTATTATCCTCGTTCTTTTTAACTATTCTACCTAGAATTGGAAGATTTATGACCGGATTCCATATCCCAATCCAATTAAGCGCTCTAGTAGATAAATCTATAGGTAAAATTTCATGACCTTTCATATTATGAGCTCGTAAGATAAATTCAGCCGGAATTAATCTATGTTCATTTAAAGGGTTTAATAAATTAGTTTCTAATTTTTTGAACCATGCGGGAGCAAATTTGGCGGGCGTAGCAGTAAAGTTACGATTTCTAATTAGGTGCCAGTCCATAAGGATTTTGCCATCTAAAGAGGTAAGTTGTTCTAGGAATAGTATTTGTTGGTTTCTAAGTGATCTAAGATCGCTACGAGTCAGATC
>QIBA01000233.1 GCA_003225175.1 Acidobacteriota bacterium | reverse complement strand
GCCGGATCCACCTTCCACTTTTCCGCCGCAGCCGCAATGAGCATTTCCCGGGCGGATGCTCCGACTTGGCGCATCAGGTCAAAAAATGCCATCGTGCTCTCGCTGTTGCCGGTGAATTGCCAGTTGAGGCGCGGATTCCGGTAAGCATGAGCGGTGGGAGACATCTCCAGCTGAACACGAGCCCAGTCTGCACCTAACTCTTCTGCAAGCACCGCGGGAAGAGTAGACATGATCCCCTGTCCCATCTCGGCTTGAGAGGCAACGATGGTCACTTTGTTGTCGGGAGTAATACGTACCCACGAATTAAAGTGAATCGGCTCCGGGCCACTATCGACAGAAAGGGCGACGACCTTCCCATCGAACAGGCACCCCAGAATAAAGGCTGCTGACGTGCACGCGGAGATCTCAAGAAATTGCCGGCGGTTAATGGAGCCACTCTCGGTTGAATCCGACGTAGCGGACTCTTTGGGATTCTGCAGATTCATAGTTCCTCACTTCTCATCAGTTCATTGCCGAGTCGCCGCATTCCGCGGCGCCATCCCCTTATTGCGGACAGTAAGCCCCGGCATCGAGCCATGCAGTCACTGCAGAGACAAACTCTTCATGGGAAACCGGAGGAATGCTCCGACCGGGGCCGGGATTCCATCCCCAGTTCACGAACGGATCTTCGCCGACGTGCTCGATCAGCTGAGTTGGGTTTTTATTCCCGTTTGTCGCTGGGTCTCTGACACTCCGGCACAATTCGCCGATGGTTAGTCCCTGCCAGGCGAGCGGCATCGAAGGCGGAGGCAGCCTCCACCCGGTTCTACCCGGCGGTCCATGCAGCTGGCTCGAGTTTTCCTCCTGGTGGCAATTGCTGCATCGCATGGCAGGCGTTCCCCGGCCATCGCTGCCGCGTTTCACATTCATGTTGTGCGGAGTTCCAGCGTCACCCTGAAGGGGACTTTCGCCCGGGATGTGACAGTTCAAACATCGCGGACTCATCAGCACCGACGCCACCACCGCAAATGCCTGAATGGATGGTTGACGATCACCAGTAGTCTTTTCGACTCGCGCAGCGGAATTCTGACTTAACGCCTGCCAGACACCAAGCGCCATCGTAATTCCCAAAACGGGTATGACCACCTGCCATCTCAACTTCGTTCGCATGGGGTTCACTTCCCTTCCCGCATCAGCTCAGCCGCAAAGTGAACCGCTTGTCGAATTCGATGGTAGGTCCCGCAGCGGCAGATATTTCCCGAGAGCGCATCGTCGATCTCACCATCCGTTGGATTGTTGTTCGAGGTAAGCAGGACGGTGGCCGCCATGATCTGCCCGGACTGACAATATCCGCATTGGGGAACCTGCTCCTGAAGCCAGGCCCGCTGCACCGGATGACTTCGATCGGGAGAGAGTCCCTCGATGGTGGTTATGCGCTTACCGGCAGCGCGGGACAGCAATACCTGACACGAGCGCACGGCATCGCCGTCGAGGATCACGGTGCATGCGCCGCACTGTCCAATTCCACATCCGTACTTCGTGCCGGTCATCTCCAGGTGATCGCGCAATACCCAGAGCAGCGGGGTGCGAGGATCTGCATCGGTGGTTCTTTCCTGGCCGTTGATGAACATCTTTGTCATAGCAGGCAACTCTCCCAGTCAAAACCTGTAGGTAATCCACGGAGATATGAAACTCATGCTGTGGGTTCCGTGTACCGATTGCTCTTCAAAACGTGCGTTGAAGACGTAGATGTAGTTCAGATGTGCCGATACATGACGTGTGACCTGCCAGTCCACCTGCGCAATGGGACGGCTCCCCTCGTATCGCGATGAGACTCCATTGGCGGGAACGATGAGATTGCCGGGGATACCGTAGAGCCCGTCCCCGGCATTCTGACGCCAGTAAAATCCCCAGCCGGCTGATGCGGTCACCCATTCGGCAAACTGGAGTGCGACAGACGGCTCGAGTCGAATGGCATTGTTGGGGCCAAGAATCTGCGCTCTGCCGGAATATGTTCCGCTTTGGAACAGTGCGTTGAATGTCTGGAGATCCGGATCATGAGAATCTCGATCTCCACTGGCGATGTCGGTGGCAACCGCGACGCGAGGCCGGAAGCGAATTGAAGAAAACGTATAAG
>QIBA01000232.1 GCA_003225175.1 Acidobacteriota bacterium | reverse complement strand
TTTTATTTTTTAGAGCAGTTTCGAGGATTAGAGTAGGCTTTTAGAGTAATTGTTTTAGTATAGTTTGAATTGTAGTGTTGTTTTATGACGCAACTACTTACAGAAGTAGGTGTCAATGTTTTCTGAAACTGCTCAAACTGAATCAAGCTGGCTTGCAACCGCTCGAACTGGTTAAAGCTGAACCGTGTTCAAGTCGCTTTCTTTGGAACTGACTAGTAGCAGACTACTTAGATTATATTCTTTATTTTACTTAGTGATGCTAAATTTCTAATGGTGTCTAACAAGTACAAGATATCTTGCGTGTTTGATGCATGTTAATGTCAGATATCACCTTTGCTAAAAGTGTGAGAGATACAAGTAACTAATAAAACTAATTATATAGAGCGTACGTTAATCAAGAAATTATATTGAATATTTAATAAAAATAACTTAAAATTTGAAATCACGTGATGACTTGTATTATAATGAATTATTTTATAAAAGGCAATTATACACAAGTATGAAACACGATCAATTTTATATAAATATAGCATTCATTTTCTTTTTTTAAATTCACTTTTATAATCATGATCACAGATATTAATCAATTACAATTAACTCAAAATTCAACATCAAGTTTTAAATTTTTTTATACTCCATTTTTCGATAAATCAATATATCATATTACCGTTACCGCTACATGTATTAACGAAAATGAAGTCAATCAATACTCTGATCACACTTTTTATCATCAATTCGAAGAAGTTAATTACAAAATAACTTGTTGTTTAATTTCACCAAAAGTAATTTATGAAGATATTTTTGGAATCAATTATATTGACATTTCAAGTCAAGCGTTAACTTTTAATAATAATATTAAAGATATTTTGGAAACAGAATTGGTTTTTCGCATTGAATTGGGTTTTCACAACTATTTAAGCAATTTTTATTCTCAAATTGGTTTATTAGTTATTTTTTTTATCAATTGCATCAATGATTATTCTTTTTTTTATTTTAACATTGTGAGATTATTCTTGTATTTCAATCATGTTTATTTAATAAAACGATAAATGTCTTGATTACATCATTTTGTGCGACTCTCAAAATTCAATAAAAAAAAACTATTGATTTATAGAAAAGATTTATACCACGTACTTAATAAATGATCGATACAAATTTCAGCGCGACTGGCTATTAAGAAATTTAAAACGTGATTTAAGTTTAATGTTATAAAGTATATAAATGGTAAATATTTCTTTATTATTTTTTTTTAAATAAAAATGTCAGAACCCAGTAACCTACCATTTACTGATAAAGTAAAGTTTTTTGAAGTCAAAGCAGGCATGAATTTCTAATTAAATTAGTCACGTTTATATAGAAATAATTACTAATAAAAACGAACTAATACAGAGAACTTTTTAAAAAAATGAAAATTATTGGAATCAAAAAATACAAAATTGCGTGTAAAATTGCTTAGTATTCAAGCAAAAGCGCCCAAACGTATCTCAGTAAATAGTCATGGTTATTACTTATACAGGTACAAATTAATCAACAAACGATATATTTTTTATAATTTTATAATTTATTTATTTTTTACTTGTAATAAAGTGCTTCCGATATCAACATTCCACCTAAAGTTGAAGCTTTAGTTTCTATTGACATAGAGATTGGTCTCCCAGAAGGAACTCATGGATGTGTTGTTTCTAGAAAGAATGGACTTGGTATTGCTCTATTTTACTCTTATCGTTATTGGATATGATCGTATACCGTAACTTGATTTTTTTTTATTAAAAGATATAAAGAGTTTCAATGTCGTTGATGGTAAACCAGTAGAAGTTATGCTATTCAACAATAGAGAAGTGTATTTTCAAGGTATATTTCGCATCTATTATTGTATATTTATGGATATCAGAAATCTTATATTGCTTTAACGTTAATTGTA
>QIBA01000231.1 GCA_003225175.1 Acidobacteriota bacterium | reverse complement strand
AATGGCTCAATTTATGGATGATAATCGAAAGAAAAAAGAGCAGAGCGGCAAGCAATCGCCCTGTCTGAAAATTTTCCGGTCAGCACTCGCCTCGTTAGAAGCCGTATTTATTTTAGGATGAATGCGCGTTCAGGAAAAGCGACATTGCTGACGCCGGCCGCTGTTCGCCACTGGTGGAAATTTGGCCGGCGGGCTACTCCACAGCAAGGAATCAAGGCCAGCAAAAGAGGCGCGAGCCTTCTCCTGGATTACCGCGACGAGTTCAGAGCGCCAGACCACATACGCCTCGTGCCGCCCAGGAATCAGTAGCTGTATGAGATCCTTGGAAACCTACAATCCTTGCGCCGATCCGGGGGTGGTCCGAAGCTTTGGTCGAATTTTGTCAGCATCTCTGGGAATATCTGTGATTTGGCGACGAATTCGTTTGCGCGAGATTAGCTTAACAGCGAAACGCTTAGATATGTTCTCGCGATGAGTACGCGCCTTGTCTTGCTTGAAAATTCTTCAGAGACATCGCTCTCCCGCCTTCTGCAAACGCTGGGCGCCCATTTTGAACCCCAGGCGTCGTTAGAAGAGGCCGTCTGCGTTGACACCATCAACTCCAACAAAAAGAGTGTTTTGATTATTTCGGGACAACACCTGAACGCGGCTGGAGCCTTGGCACGGACCCGGTCAGTTTCGCTTGCCCAAGTCTTTGGCAATTTTGCCGCCGTCCTGCTTTGCGCGTGGGACTGTGATACGGAAAACGTTCGGTGTTTGGCAGAATGGATTGGAGGCAAGGTGGAAGTCACCCGGTTTCAGGGGGACGCCCATTGCTATGCAGTTAAACCTCTTGCCTTGGCGAAGCCGTTCAGTGGGCTCGAATTCGGACCTGTCAAGGCAGAGAGCGATTTCGGGCTGACTGTGGCGGGTACGAGCTGTCCGGTCGAAACCATTGTCAGCATTGGCGAACTTTCCTTCTTTTTTCGAGTGATGCTGCCAGGAACGCAACTCTTTGTTAGCTGTTCCAGTTGCATTTTTGATGTTGACGCGGAAGCGCGGTGTAATCTCAGAGCAGCGTTGAGCTTCTCCGGCCTGGCTCCTTTACTCTTCTTCCTCCGCGATTGCGGTATCTCTGCCTGGCAGACGCCGCTCCGAGCCGCCAACATCGTGATGGATGATCCCGATCTCAAAGAGAGCTATGGCTTTATCGACCCTAAGACTCTCGCACAATGGCTGGATAAGCTGGACTGTGCAGTTTCGATTGGTTTCATCCCATGGAACTTCAAGCGAACGTCGCCGTCCGTGGTTGAGTTGTTCCGATCCCGATGGCCCCGTCTATCTCTATGTGTGCATGGCTGCGATCATGTCAACGCGGAGTTTTGCGGTAACGTATCCAGCTCCAGACAACTCATCGCCTTGGCACTGGACCGGATGGAGCGACTCAGTCGAGATACCGGGTTGAGCTATGACAAAGTTATGGTCTTTCCGCACGGCGAGTTTTCCGGCAGTGCGATGCAGGCGCTCCAGGAGAGTAGCTTTCTTGCAGCAGTCAATACTGAGTTGATAGACAGTCAAGCTGATCGCGGCGTCCCTGCCGGTCAGCTGCTGCAGCCTGCGATCACAAGTTACTCCGGGTTTCCACTTTTTTTGCGGCGCCCGGCGGGCGAGCCAATCGCCAATTTCGCGCTCGATCT
>QIBA01000230.1 GCA_003225175.1 Acidobacteriota bacterium | reverse complement strand
TCCTGTCTGCTTTCTTACTGGGCCCTGCGTTCACGGTCGGTGCGTCGAATGCATCGGCTGGAAAAGGTCGCCGACGCAATGTTTATCATTGCGATGATTGGAATGACGATCATTTGTGCGTTGATCACTTACAACATCTCTGTTCCAGCTCGATGAGGTGCTGGCTAAAGCAGCTCTTTAAAAATCCGCAGCCAATTTCCTCGCAGAATCTTTTCGATGTCAGCGTCGCTGAATCCGCGTTCGATCAATCTACGGGTGAAATTGTGGGCATGCGAATGGTTCGTTAGGTCAGGAATGAAGTGCGGTGTTATAAATTTTGCAGCTAGCTCCTTTTGTCTCGACTCCGGCCAGTGGCGGTAAATGAACTCAAAAAAATCGAATCCGATCCCGACGCTGTCGATCCCGATCAAATTGGCGATGTGCTCGATCTGATCGACGTAGTGGTCGAGCGTGCTTTCCTCTTCTCGCGGGCTCACGAGGATGGAGTTGATACCGATTACTCCGCGCCGTGCACCGATCTTCCTGATCTGTTCATCGCTAATGTTGCGCTCGATGTCGTAGTACCGGCGAACGTTCGTGTGCGACACGATGGGCGGCTTTATTGTAATCGAGAGAATCTCTTCGAACCCTGCTGGATTGATGTGCGCAAGATCAACAATCACGCCGAGTGCCTCGCATTCACGCACGACTTCGCGACCAAACGCGGAGAGACCATCCCGAGGCGACCCGCTCGCTGCGAAAACTCCGCCGTGCCCCGCCGCATTGCTTCGAGCGTGTGTAAGCCCGATTGAGCGCACACCGAGTTCGTAAAAAACGCGCAATTGATTTAAATCGGTACCCAGCGGCTCGACGCCCTCCATCGTGATGAGAAACGCGATCTTGCCCGTTTCTGCCGCCGCCTGAATTTCGAGATAATTTTTGCAAATCGCGAAGCGGCCCGAAACTGCTGTTTCTGCATAGAGGCGTGCAACTTGATCGAGCGCGACGCGCAACCCGTTCTGAGGCAAATAGCGGTCCTCGATGTAAATCGCCGCGCCGACAACGGCAACATTCCCGGCTTTGAATTCGGGCAAAAATTCTGTTCCGAGAACATCTCGGCGCTCGCGCTTCTCGTAAAGATCCATCGGTAAATCGAAATGCATGTCGATGATCCCGCCGGCCTGCAGCCGGTCGATTCTTTCTTCGACGGATTGGTTCATTGTCGTAGCGGCAGTCTATGAGAGCCGAATTCCTTAAAGCAAACGCCAGAATCCCAGAGATGTCACGCCAAGCAGTGAAGCTAATCCGATTTTAGAGGCGTTTGTGTCAAACGCCTGGTCAATCAAATAAATGACGGCCTAATCGGCTGTCGCGACAGCAAAACCTTCAAGTTATTGACTGTCGGCGAGCGTTTGTATTGAAAGCTTTTTTAGTTCAAACCGCGCGTTAACTTCTCGAATTT
>QIBA01000229.1 GCA_003225175.1 Acidobacteriota bacterium | reverse complement strand
CCTCCTACGCAACTATAAATTTTTTTAAATCCATTTAAAGTAAAAAGGTAGTATTTTCTCGTCTATCCTATACGAAGTAAAAAATAATTATTATTGTTACCCGTTACTACTACTACTTCTTTTTGTTTTTAATATATTTTTTTCGGGAGAGAAAGGAAAAAATATTTAGCTCACACCCAGTATCACCATAATGATTGTGATAATTTTTTTTTTTAAAAAAAAAAATATGACAAATAAAATATCTTCGATACAAGAAGAAATCAAAATTCTAAAGATTTTGATTAGACTAGACATGATTAATGAATTAAAAGTTCTATTCTCAAAGAATTATATTTATAAAAAAAAATCAATTATTATTATCACGCTGTATAAATAACAATTCTAAGTTATTATTTACTACATATTCCTGAAAGGGTCTACATCTTTGACATGTAGAACAATAAACGACAATAACTCTCGCTGTTTTAAAGATGTCATTTTGTAGTTCATCTATATATAACTCGTTATATTTTTTCAAAAGATTAAATTCATGCTGTAATATTTAAAGTTTATTCTGATATTCCCACACTCTTATCATTGTAAGAGCATAAAAAGTATATAAATTATAATAATAAAGTAATATTTATATTGCAAGATTTCCAATACAAAAGAATCTTTATTAAAATGAATGATTTTTATAAGAAAAAGAATTTTGAATTAAAATGCGAATAAGAATAAAAAGATAAGAATGAATTTGATTCTACATTGCTTTTATTACTTGAAAAAGAACAATCTAATGATGAATTTCTAATTAAATTTTTTTTTATCATTAGTATTATCACTATTAATCATAATAATAATCTATCTAATTTATATAATTGATCACTATTCTTGTCTGTTATGATTTCTACTTCACTCTCACTCACTTCTCCTTTTATATTATATCAAAATGATAAGAACCATTTTATCTAAAAGCAATACCTAGAAAGTACGCATTGAGTCCAAAAAAAAAGAAATCTAATACTATGTCATATTCATTTACGTCATTTACGCCGCACTATCAGCTATGTAAATTGAGGTGCATATATCACTGTTTGGTGATATACAAGCACATTTATAATTATAAAAGCCAATATCAAATATTTTTGCCATCCTAGTGTACCTTTTGATTTTAAATCATATTGAGAAATTATTGCACCTAAAAACTATATGATAATTTTTAGTTAGAAATTAGAAATAAATATTTTACTAAATACAGTATATATAAATTTAGATACCATAAAAATTATATGCGTAATAAGATTGTTAATTTCGTATAAGCAACATAAGGCAAACATTTGACCTATACAATAAACGATAATTTAATAATTTAAATGTAAAATAACTTAAAATAAAATAATATAGAAATACCTGCTGCAAATATCTCCATTCCAAATATATATGATATAGATGAAATTGCAATATAAATCAATATATTTTTTATATCTATAAAAAAAAAGACCAATAAATTAATCTATGCTACCATGGAAGGTCGTATAATTAAATTTTAATAACATACGATCATTTAATACATAACGATAAGCCATATTTATAATCGAGCTAAACAACTTCGTGACTTCAAAAATTTCTAATTTAGTAAATGTGGTAAATTCCTTGATTTCATTTTTCGTAATATTTAAAAAATTTCTTATATCAGAAGTTGTATTTTCCATACTATTTTGAAGTTCATTTTGTTTTTTCAAAGAATCTGAAGTAATTACTTCTAGATTTGATAAATTCTATAAATAAATAAGATGTTAATTTAATAATCGTTTGAACTTATTAGAATTTATTTATTTACCTCATTAATTAATTCAATATTTTCAATACTTTTTGAAGATAATATATTTGTTTTGCTCTAAATAATAAGTATATAAATGTGTCAATTATTATATCGAGGTTTTTAAGATATATACTTAACACTCACAAACATATTATTAATCAATGATAAATGGGTTTTAGTATTATTATCCACTCCTTCAAAAATTATATCAATATAAGGGATAATATTTTGAATATTCTAAAAAGATTTAAATAAATTA
>QIBA01000228.1 GCA_003225175.1 Acidobacteriota bacterium | reverse complement strand
CTGCGTATTATCCAGCGTTCGTTTTGAAGTTTGCCGTCGCGTGCGCGAGCGTTGCAGACGTAAGCTACTGCAGCTCACCGGCGGAGCATCAGGCTATGGGAATAATCAAATTCCTCACGGCTCCCATTAGGAGCATCGCGAGATTTCCCCTATTTCAGCTTGCCGTTGTGGTCGCCCTGATTCTTTTCTTGCAAGCGGGCGATGAACAGTCGGCGCGCGGCCGGATGTTCAATGGCCTGGATGAACTCGTAGAATCCACCGTGGGATTGTTTTCGGCGGCATTCAAGGTGAAATCCTTCACCAAATCATGGCTCACAACAGGCTTCTGGATTGCGTATGTCTACCTCGCGTGTTTGCTGATTCTGGCCGTTCTGCGGGTAGTCATCAGCAAGATGGTAGATTTTGTAGGATGGAGTAATTTATTCGGCCTGAGGAATGCAATCGCGCGGGAGCGCGGCATTGCGGCGTATCGCGCATGGCTGCCATTTGAGAGAATTAGGCCGGCCGGGATTCCGCAGGACAGATGGGAAGAGACATTTGCTTGGCCCGCTAATAACGAACCGCCGTACCCTCCGCTAGCGGATAGGATTCTGCGCGGGACGATAAGCCACCTGGCGGTGGTCTTGGGAGTTGCCATACTGCTGCAAGTGTTTAGTCCTTTTCCCGTCCTGACTTGGATTGGCGAGCTGATAAAAACATTGCTTGCCTGAGTGACGCGGGGCAGTAAGAGGCGCTGAACGAAAGCGGCCAATAGCTGCCTTTCGCCGGGATATCCGCAACCGACGCCTTTGGGCCGCCCAGCTCTAGCGGCCTTCGCTGGGGATTAACCACGCGATGCGCAAGGTCGGTGCGCTATTTCGCCAGTCTGCGTCTGTTGCTGCTAACTCGCCTCGCGTCAACGCCCAACGCCTTCTTCGCCACGCGATGTTTCTTGCTGCCTCTGAGCGCAGCCGCCGTTGCCGCTACCTGAGCTTCAGCAAGTGCCGCGACCTTTTCCGTTATCATTCGTGTAGTTTCGATTTCGGCTTTTGCGCCGCCTTTAGCTATGCGCAAACTGCGAAGCAACATGACTGCTTGGGCATCCCAACACATCCGAACTGCCTGAGACGATAATGCGATCCAAGCGCTCCAAGGGCCAAAAGGATTCGACTTTAGGCGCACGGCTGTCCAGCGTGCTACAGCGGCCGATGCGTTCTGCCGATGAGCCAGCCGATTCCGAGCGCGGCTATAACTGTCGTGTATGGTTGCGTTTCAATCTTGTTGCGCAGCCATGCTTCGAGCGGCGTTGCATTCTGCCGAACAACATCGGCAGCTTGGCCGTAAAGGTCCTGAGCGGTCC
>QIBA01000227.1 GCA_003225175.1 Acidobacteriota bacterium | reverse complement strand
TTCAAAAAATTCCCGAGTTCGACGTCGTCAGTTTATACAAAAGAAAAAGCTTTCTGACCGTAAGGTGTACGTGGCAAAGGAAGAAGAGTCAAAAGGGACAATAGAATTTCTTCGCGCAGAGCTTGAGAATGCTCGTCAAAGGTATCAAGAACTAGGAGAAGCAAAGAAACAGGAAAGAATTTTTTATCGAAAGGAGCATAAGGAGCTTATGAAGAAAAGAGACGAGGAATGGCAACAGAAAATAAAAGATAGGGATGTAACGTGGAAAAGTTGTTGGGAGCATCGGGAGGCAGTGGTCAGAGAAGAAGACAGGAAGGAAAAGGAAAAGGAGAAACAAAACATTTTGCAAGATCGGGCGAAGTTGTTTCAGGATAAGAGAAAGGTTGAATTTGAAAGGGATCGTTTGTTAGAGAGGGTAGAAGAATTAGAGGGTGAGTTGGGGGACTTTAAAGAAAAATATCTAGGTTTTCGATCGTAATAAAAATTCCTTTCTCGATTTCTTTTAAATTTTTGTGTCGATCCTTGAATTTTTGCGGGGCATTGAGCTGCAAATTCCTGTAGATCTCAGTGTAACAGATCTTCAGTTTAATTCGTGATACATTTTTAGCAAATTACCATTTATAGGAGTTGGTAATGATTGTCCATCCAATGTTTGTAATTTGTACGCTCCATGTGGTAATACTTGTTGTACGATAAATGGTCCTCTCCATTTTGGATTAAATTTGCCAGAATGTGACTGGTCCAATGTGACGTTAAAGTATAAAACTTTATTTCCTATTTTGAACTGATTTGATTGTTTTATGTTTTCGTCGTGACGTTCCTTTTGTTTACTTTGTGATTGTGAAACTTGGTTTTTTGCTTTCATTCGTCCTTGTGGTAAATGATCAATTAATTCCACTAGTCGATCGTGAGTAACAGAAGAATCTGGTAATTGTTCAGAATCCATTGGTAATCGTGCAGACCTTCCATAGACTAGGAAAAATGGTTCCATTTTTGTTGTTGAATGTTTTGTAGTTCTGTAAGCGAATAAAGTTGGAGCGATATACAGGTCCCAATCATTATTTTTGAGACTTTGACGAGCTAAAGATTCACACAAAGTTCTATTGAATCGTTCAACTAAACCATTCGTCTGAGGATGATACGGTGTCGATAAAAGGTGATTGATCTTGAATTTTTCCGTTAACGCTTTTATCGTATTATTATTGAAATGAGTTCCTCTGTCACTAAGAATAATTTGAGGGCAACCATGTTGACAAATGATTTGTTCATATAGGAATTGTGCAGTTGCATCAGCGGTAGCTTCTGATACAGCTCTTGCTTCTGGCCATTTAGTAAGGTAATCCATTGCGACTATAATATACTTCTTTCCTCTTTTTGTACGAGGTAATGGTCCAACAAAATCAATTCCAATTTGATAAAATGGACTATGGACAGGAATCGGGTGTAAAAGATTATTTTTCTTTGATCGTCCTCTTCGTTGACAAGAGTCACATGCTTCCACATATTTCTTAATATCATCATAATATTGAGGCCAATAATATCTAGTTTTGATTTTGTGAAACATGGCGTCTGTCGCAAAATGTCCACTCGTAGGATCGTTATGCATCATGTATAATACTGCAGGGAGTTCT
>QIBA01000226.1 GCA_003225175.1 Acidobacteriota bacterium | reverse complement strand
TTGAAATTAGGCAGCGCATCCTCGCCGGTATTTTTCGGGTGCATTCCGCAGTCGAGCAGAAGCCGGTGTCGGCCAATCTCAAGATAGTACGAATTCGCTCCGATCTCTGTGTGCCGTGTGAGACTTGTGAATTTCAAATGCGACTCCGGTGAAGTCCTGAGAGTTTCTTATCAGAGCGGTTATTGTCTGAACAGTCGGCTTAGTGGTCGGTCTAATAGCTGGTCACCATGGAAGGAGAAACCAACGGGGACCGCGACCGAAACACGCATCTGGAGCAGGATATCTCTATCCATATTTTTACTGTCTCCGCCGCCATGGTGGGCGTTTGTTTGACCGTCATCGGACTCATTCGTGTGGTCATTACACTTGGACGTGCGGACACGGTGGCAGATGATCTTCTGGCTGGAGACGCGCTGCTCTTTCTGATTTCCTGTCTGCTTTCTTACTGGGCCCTGCGTTCACGGTCGGTGCATCGAATGCATCGGCTGGAAAAGGTCGCCGACGCAATATTTATCATTGCGATGATTGGAATGGCGATCATTTGTGCGTTGATCACTTACAACATCTCTGTTCCAGCTCGATGAGGTGCTGGCTAAAGCAGCTCTTTAAAAATCCGCAGCCAATTTCCTCGCAGAATCTTTTCGATGTCAGCGTCGCTGAATCCGCGTTCGATCAATCTGCGGGTGAAATTGCGGGCATGCAAGTGGTTCGTTAGGTCAGGAATGAAGTGCGGGGTTATAAATTTTGCGGCGAGCTCCTTTTGCCTCGACTCCGGCCACTGGCGATAAATGAACTCAAAAAAATCGAATCCGATCCCGACGCTGTCGATCCCGATCAAATTCGCGACGTGCTCGATATGATCGACGTAGTGGTCGAGCGTGCTTTCTTCTTTTCGCGGGCTCACGAGGATGGAGTTGATACCGATTACTCCGCGCTGTGCACCGAGCATCCTGATCTGTTCATCGCTAATGTTGCGCTCGATGTCGTAGTATCGGCGAACGTTCGTGTGTGACACGATGGACGGCTTGGTTGTGATCGAGAGGATTTCTTCAAACCCACCCGGGTTAATGTGTGCAAGGTCAATAATCACGCCGAGGGCTTCGCATTCACGTACGACCTCGCGACCAAACAGTGTCAAACCCTCAGCCGGCGAGCCGCTCGCCGCGAAAACTCCGCCGTGCCCCGCCGCATTGGTTCGCGCGTGTGTAAGTCCGATTGAGCGCACACCGAGTTCGTAAAAAACGCGCAATTGATTTAAATCGGTACGCAACGGCTCGACGCCCTCCATCGTGATGAGAAACGCGATCTTGCCCGTTTCTGCCGCCGCCTGAATTTCGAGATAATTTTTGCAAATCGCGAAGCGGCCCGAACCTGCTGTTTCTGCATAGAGGCGTGCAACTTGATCGAGCGCGACGCTCAACCCGTTCTGGGGCAAATAGCGGTCCTCGATATAAATCGCCGCGCCGACAACGGCAACATTCCCGGCTTCGAATTCGGGCAAAAATTCTGTTCCAAGAACATCTCGGCGCTCGCGCTTCTCGTAAAGATCCATCGGTAAATCGAAATGCATATCGATGATCCCTCCGGCCTGCAGCCGGTCGATTCTTTCTTCGATGGATTGGTTCATTGTCCTAACGGCGGTCTGTGGGCGCCGAATTCCTTAAAGCAAACGCCAGAATCCCAGAGATGTCACGCCAAGCAGTGAAGCTAATCCGATTTTAGAAGCGTTTGTGTCAAACGCCTGCTCGATGAAACATGACCGCCTATTCGGCTGTCGCCACAGCAAAGCCTTCGTCCCGAGCCTAGTGCCGATTCGCGCGGCGCTGCGGTAAGTTATGTGCTATCGAAAAAATCACGAGTTCCTGTGCCCTTTCCTACT
>QIBA01000225.1 GCA_003225175.1 Acidobacteriota bacterium | reverse complement strand
CCCCGGCACCGCAGCGGCTCACAAACGGTTTATATTTGAGGCGGAAATTCTGCCGTTATAAAACCGTCTCCGAGCCTCACTGTTCCCGGATCGCGGATACTAGCAACGGGACGGTGTAGAGACGGAAACTCTGGGGTATTCAAGTCCTTTTCGAGCCTCCTGTCGTCACGCTGATGCAGAGGCGGGCATTCGTTCTGATTGATCAACTTTGCCATGATTTCCTCCTGAGGCGGGACTGGCTCGACCAGTCTCGGTGAGGAGGATGACATGTTCACTGGGAAGGCACCCGGTAAGAAACCTGGGTAAATAGCGGGAAAAGCGTGTCGCTTTTTAGCTTTTCCGGATTTTTTCCGGGATTTTTCCCGGAAGCGCACCTGGCCGGCGACCAGTATAGAGCTTGAGAGTCGTGATCTCCGCGCACCCCTCGTGGAGCGGCGGACCAGCATACAGGTTAACGATGGCGAACGACTATCTTGAGCTGATTTCCCGTATTGAGCTCCTTCATCGTCAGTTGCTGGAGCTCGTGAAAATAGAGCTCGAGACCTTAGGAGCTCGCGACATTAATAATGTGCAGGCATTGATGTTATTCAACATCAATCATGCTGAGATGACGATCGGTGAGTTGACGCTACGTGGCTGTTATCTGGGGTCAAATGTCTCCTACAACGTAAAAAAGATGGTCGAAACCGGTTATCTCGACGCTGAACGTTCGGTCCACGATCTACGCTCGATTCGCGTTAAGCTAACCAACAAGGGACACCTGTTGCGGGACCGCCTTGTCAGTATGTACACGCGGCACACTGAGATGCTCAGCCATACAAATACTCAAGATCGCTTCGCGGCGAGATCAGTTCAACATCGTGGATAGGTGCCCGCTTAGCGCCGGGGCAGGCTATGATCAGCTAGTTGCCACTCGCCCGACGATTGGAACTCCGAAGCACTCCCCGTGTATTCGTCCATCTCATTTCCACACTCATCGGTGATGACGACTACACCATATCGGCCCTCGCCAGAGATTTCGATGACCTCGCCAAAAAACGCGCCAAATATGCCGTATCTGGCTACCCATCTTTGCCCGACAGAAAAGTATTTCATCTTTTAGCCGCCGGTAAGGATCTATTGCGTGCTCTCGTTTCCGCTTTGAGCGCTTTGTTTGTGGAACGTTGCCAACTTTGTTCGCCAATCACTAATTTTTTACGTAACATGGATGACGATCCAAATACACGGAAAACAAGGGTAGCGGCTAAGTTCGCAATGCACCCGTAGATCTAAGTACGGTGTACGGCATTCAGTGGTCAGTGCTCGCCCGTGTCCGAACGGCTAGCGCACAGCTTATCAAAATCAGCATCGCACCGAAAATGCTCGGAAGAGCTGGTGTTTCATGAAAGACGAGAAATCCACTTAGAACCCCGACCACTAGCCGGACCAACGTGTAGGGGGCGAGCGTCGACGCCTCGGCATGTTTGACTGCAACAATGCCCAGATAAACCCCCAGCGGCCCGAAAAGAAAAACTCCCGATAACCAGAGCGCGGCCGATGTGTCGGGGATTTCAATGGGAGCGCTGAAAGCCGGGATCAGGCAGAAGCCACCGATTGCCGAGACGAGATTCACGTAGAACATGGTGGTGACCTCATTGTCCTGCTGTTGGGCGTAGCGATTAAGGACAAACGTAAGGCCGTTGAGGCTGGTGCCTCCCAGGACGAGGAAATATGAGACGTTCCAATCGTGGAATGATGGTTGAGCGATAAGCAATGCACCGGTCAGGCAGACCGCGGTAGCCATCCATCGACGCAGCACAACAGATTCCCGGAGTATGAGCGCCGAAAACACAGTGATGTAAGCAACTTGCGTGTAGCTGAGTGCCGTCGCATCGGCGAATGGAAGGGTGCCAAACGAATACATCAGCACCCACAAATAACCGAGCGCCACGCCACCACGGAAGAGGTGCAGCTTTATTTGCTTCGTTCGAAGCGATGCACTCGAGCTCCACGCGATTGCGGTCGCTATGACGACACCCCCTGTTGCACGGAGCAACGCTAGTTGGAGGATCGGAATGCGTCCGCCAAGGTGATGAACCATGGCGGTTTCAACGAGAAAGAAGATACCCTGGCCGACGATCAGGTTGATGGCTAAGCGTTGATTCATCTCTCTCCTAGAATTCGCAGGCCGGCCGAGCGAGCAACCTACGTGCGGCTTGCTTGCCGAATACAGAGTCTTAATCAAGGCGTCATCGCCCTGCGAATGGTCCTCAGTCCGCTTTTCGCGAATCTAGAGTGCTCCCTTGCTCAGAGTGCTGCTTGGGCTTCACCCTCCCCAGGACCGAGGGTCAAGAGAATGCGGACTAATGGTCGGAGGCGCAGTTTGGTTCGACCGGCAGGTCGCCAATTTTAGCAGATCCGCGTACGGTATTAGCGGCATGAGAGGAGCATCGAGGCCCGTTGACCTCGAGGAGCAAAAAGGTTCAGAACACGAGAGTTAATCGGATGCGCAGCAGGGCGAGAGGAAGCGCGCCGTGAATAATGTAACGAAATTCAGACGTAAAGCCGGGACGCGCCCGGATCCGATTACCAAAAGAGAGGTGCGAGTTCATCTTCTCGGTAGGATGCGAGCAATCGGTTTGTCTGGCGAGAATATTCTGCCTCGGGCAAAAAAAACGCAGGCCGTGTTAGCGTACTTAATTTTGACGCAAGGCGAAGGCTTGTTACGGAACCGTGTAGCGGGAATGATTTGGGATCGCTCGGGCGAGGCACAAGCAAGGGAAAGCTTGCGACATGCCTTAAACGAGTTGAATCGAACAGGCTACT
>QIBA01000224.1 GCA_003225175.1 Acidobacteriota bacterium | reverse complement strand
ATGGCGGTGCTCATGATCTCCGCGGTGGTGGTCGCTCTAGCTTGATCTTTAACCTGTTCGTCGTGGTCGGGGATTGATGGACTTCTTCTTCGTGGGTTTGTTGGTGTTGGTTTTCGTGCTGGTCGCGGTGGTCATGATGTGTACGTCGTGGCGTGGGGTTGGCTTCGTGTTGCGTCGGCCGGGTGGGCGTCCGGGGCCTGGTTGGCAGGGTTTCGGTGCGTTGGCGGGGCAGGGTGTCTTCCCGCGTAGGTGTCGAAACCCTCGGCGTACGCGGGCCGGTGACAGTCGTTCGGCCCGCGCCGGTTTCTCCCAAGGGCGGCGCAGATCCGCGGCGAGGTGTCGGGCCAGGCGCAGCTGGGTGTAGACGGCGAGGAGCATCCAGGTCCACCGGTCAGCGGCCTGCGGGGTGCGGACCTTTGGGCAGGTCCAGCCCAGCGTTTGCTTGAACAGGCGGAAGGTGTGCTCGATGTCAAAGCGGCGCAGGAATGCCTGCCACAGCAGGTCCGCCTGGGCCGGGGTGGCGCCGGTGCCAGACCACCACAGCCACACCGGTTTGGGGATCGCGCCGCTGGGCAGCCGGGCCACGTCCAGGCGGATCACGGTGCCCTCGATCAGTGGTAGGTCCGCTGAGCCCATCCAGCCGGCCCGGCGGGTCAGCCGCGGGTGCAGCCGATCCCAACTGCGCGCCACAGCCTGCCCGTACAGGCGAGTGTCGGTCACGGTGGTCACGTCCGGGCGGCCCCAGCTGTTCGGGTCGCCGAAGATGAACTCGCCGCCGTGACGCGGCGGTCGGCCGTTGGTACCCGGCGCCCTGGGTGGGACCGCGCGGCGCAGCACCCGGTCTGAACGCATCCGGGCCAACACCTGCACCGGCAGGTCCCGCATCAGCCACGCCAGCCGGGGCGCGTCGTAGCCGGCATCGGCCACGATCAGGATCTCCGGATCGCCGGCCGACCAGTGTCCAGCAGCGATCAGCCTGGCCACCACGTCGCGCAGCTGCGTGGCGGTGACCGTGGCCGCGTCGTCGCCCGGTGCCAGGCGTACCGCGTCCAGCGGCGCCGTCCATGAACTGCGGCCGGTCTCCAACGCGACCACGAACGAGTACGGCCACCCCGGCACCATGATGTGTTGATCCTTACCGCGCCCGTAGGTGTGGCACAGGATCCGCTCCGGCGAGGTGTGCGCGTCCGGGCGCAGCCAACACGTGATATCCACCGCCAACACCAGGCGCCCGTCCGCCGCCCGCGGCAGTGCCACCGCGGACAACGCGGTCCGGAGCCGGGCCACGTCCAACCGGCCGCGGGCCAACGCCGCATACAGCCAACCGTGTCCACGGCGGTGCTCACCCACCAGCGACAGCTCGACCAGTGACCGCACCGGCCCGTCCGCGCACAGCACCGCGTCGGCCAACTCGAACAACGCGTCCGCTCGCTTGGTCAGGCAGGCGTAGAACTCCCGCCGCAAGCCGGCCAGCGTCCCAGACTCGTTATCCCCACGCCGATCCTGCACACTGATCTCCAGACGGCCCTTGGTTGTTGACGTTCTTCCCTCAGCAAGAAGAATGATCAACCAAGGGCTGTCCACATGCGACACTGGGGCCACTTGGACCGTGTCACACGTTAAAGATCAAGCTAGTGTCCTGAGTCGTTGGTCCGTT
>QIBA01000223.1 GCA_003225175.1 Acidobacteriota bacterium | reverse complement strand
ACCGACCATTTCAGTAACGAGATACTTAAACCCTGGTGGCGGCACCTTATGGTGGGCCTCATTTACCGCCGGGTTGGCGTTGAGCCTGGCATCGGTCATGACACGGTCGATAAGATCGTCGACTACGCAAGAAATGCTGTAAATCCCACCGAGCCGCTCATACAGGCTGGGTTTCTGCGGTTCCGCTGGCATAATCGGAATGACGAATCTAAAGATGAGGCGAAATGCGTTCCTTGTCGAGCAGAAAAGTGCCATCGACTGATGGTCTCAGTCGCGATGAGTGTGGATCGTGTCGCGTTCAGGAGTTTTTATAGGTGAAGCTCTTGAATCGGTCGGATTCTTTTCGCTCGTGACGGTTTTTTGGATTGTAGCAGGCGACCCGTAACGGATGCGAAGCAACGGCCGGGCTTTCAAAGTCGTCGAGGTCGCTGCGCTTTAGTGGGTTTTCTTTGAGGGTGAAATGCTTGTTGGTGCGCAGGTCGTAGATCCAGAGCTTCTCTGTCCAGGGTTTCTCGGCTGCTGGTTTGCGGTCGAAGAAGAGGACATTCGCTTTGACGCCTTGGGCGTAGACCTGAATTGCTGGGAGCAAAGAATGGGACCGGCAGGGCGAATGGCTGAGCGAGCGGGAGCGAACGAATCAAGATGCCGGTGGGCAGATGCGGGAGCGGGTGCACGTCAGCTTGCTTGAGCAAGGCGCGGCGGCGTCGGCGGTTATTTTGCGGAGAAGCGGACCATTTCAAAGCCGATCCAGGCGCTGATTCCATTTGGGACGACGCGCAAACAGCTGCAACTCCCATCCACTCGGGCGAAGATACCGGTCAAAACTGATTTCGGCGCGATGGGCAAATCGCAGACGAGAATGCCGGGCGAGCCTTGATAAACCTAGCACCGAACCACATAATAAAACCATCGATAATCTCGATAAACTGGCAACGCTCGTCAGGCAGGAAGGCGCCGCTCTCCTCTCGCACTGGCGGCAGCAGGTGAAACAACTGTCTTCCGCGCAGCATCTGGAAACCCCGGCGCTGAACGATCACATCCCGCATTTCCTGGAGGAATTAGCGAACGCGCTTCAATCGCAATCGCGCGAGACAATTCCCGAGGCGCTGGAAGGAAGCAGCCCCCCGGCCCATGGATTACAGCGTCTCCAGGAAGCGTTTGATCTCGAAGAGGTCGTTGCCGAGTACAACATCCTGCGCGGTTGCATTCACGATCTCGCCGAAAAGAATGGGTTGAGCCTCCAGGGAGAACCCTTCCACATTATGAACCGGGTCTTCGACCAGGCGATTGGCCTGGCCGTCCAAACCTATGCGACAGAGCGAGCCCTCGAAGTGCAGCGACGCCGGGAAGAGTATCTCGCTTTTGTGGCGCACGATCTCCGCACTCCACTCAATGCCATTTCGCTGGCGACAAGAGTTTTGGAAGTAACATTCCGGGAACCGAGTGAGCGCGCGGAATCAGCGCAGATGTTAAAAACCCTCGGCCGTAACGTCCAGCATCTGCAGAGGCTGGTCGACAAGATCATCGAGGAAAACATTAATCTCCGAACAGAAACCGGCATCAAACTCGAGCGGCGCGAATTTGACTTATGGCCTCTCGTCGAGGCTCTCATCCATGATCTTCGTCCAGTGGCTGGAACGGGCAGCACCCAGCTCATCAATGAAGTCCCGCACCACCTGGTCCTTTATGCAGATGCCAGCTTGTTGCGGCGGGTCTTTCAGAACTTGATCGCCAACGCCATTAAGTTCACGCCCCGCGGAAAAGTTCTCATCAAG
>QIBA01000222.1 GCA_003225175.1 Acidobacteriota bacterium | reverse complement strand
CGGAAAGCATCGTCGGGAAACGGCTCCTTGGGATCTACCGTAATGCGATGATTGGTGAGAATCGAGTGCGAGATCACCTTAATATCTCGTTTCGGCATGTGGCAGCCGATACAGTTGTCGGGAGGAGTGTTCCGCTGACGCACACTCAGCGGAACCAGACAGCTGCTCTCGGTATGGCAGGACATGCATTTCTTGCGGAAGTAGGCGGGCACTTTCTCGCTAGTCGGCTGCACATGCGGATCATGACAGCTCAGGCAACCTAGCCGTCCGCCGCTGCCGCGATAGCACTTGCTCAAACGCATGAATAGATAGTGTTGGAGCAAGTCATCCTGCGGAGGAGATTCGCGGCCAAAAGGCACCAAAAAAATGGCGAGAGTCTCGTCCAGAGGAGTGCCGGGACGAAAGTCGCCATAATCCTTTCCGGGTTGCAGGACTCGTGCCTGGCCGGTCTGATGACAGCGCATGCAGATGTTGTCGGCAAGCCACGGCGTGAGTTTCGCGGGATTCACAATCGAGTTTCTGGCATTTTGTGGAGAAAAGTTTGTCCGAATTGCCGCCAAGTGTCTCGCGCCAGGCCCGTGACAGTTCTCGCAACCAACAGCCAATTCGAGGAACGGTGGCTCTTGAAATTTTCCGTTTCCCTGTAAAACAGGCTGTGGCCGGCCACTGTGACAAACCACGCAAGCCGGAAGAATCGGACGGCTGAACCCATAGTCACCGAATTCGTAGCCCGGTGACAGCGCCCAATTGTTGGTATTGGAATAGAAAGAAAGAGGCGCCTCGAACAGGTAGTTCCCGTGCCGTGTGATGGCCCCCAAGCCGTTCGCGGCTGAGCCTATAATCCAGTCGATTTTTTGGGTATTGCGGAAAATCTCCGTGTCGTCCTCGGAGGTTTCATACTCGCTTTGGTAGAGACTGCCGTTGCTTACATAGCTCTCAAAGTGCCGGTTCAAATGACGGTCGAAAATGGACGCGGAGGTTCGAATCCTGTCCAGAAAAGTCGCATCCGGTGCGGACATGGAACGCCCCATGTCGGTCTGCGAATACGTCTCATAGATTTGGCGGTGACAATTCGCACAGGTTCGCGATCCCATGTAATCGCTCGAGAGCTGCGCGCTTTTAGGGTTCGCTTGCGGGACGGGAAGGCGATTTCGGCTTCGGCCTGATTGTGGCAGGACAAAATTCAGCGCCACAATTCCAAGGAAAGCGAGCGTGGTTCGATGCCGAAGCAAGCCAAACCCAAGACATCGGATCAGCTCGAAAGCGGTTTGCGCTCTTCTCGTGGAATCACCTCAGCTCTGACGTTTGTCTCGCGGCTTCACCCTTCTGCACCCATAGTACGGCTGCCTGATGGGGAAATTTCGGATGATCTCTTCGGTAACTGGCTGGGGATTGCGCCGGAGCCACGGCCGGCAGGAGCCAGCGCCTGTTGTCAGCGATGAAGGGAAACATATATTCCACGGCCTTTCGGATTCCGCGGCCATCGAGAGTTTCAAAGATCCATACGGTATCCGAAACAGAGGCAAGGATCGCGCACAGCGTACCCATCGCGTCCAGATTGAACAGGCAATAACCATAAGGCTTGGTGCGGGCCAACTCCAAGGGGAAGTTGCCATTTGGGGCGATCTGGTTGGGCACTAGCACAGAGGCAAACCGGTCGCGACAGATGCTGAGCAATTCGCTATTGCCGGCACACCGCGAGAACTCCGCGACCTGCAGCAAACCAGCATGTGCCATGGTTGTTTTTGGCTTCGCGCTCTTCGATGCCGTTCGCGGAAGTGGTCATCCAAGGTAAATAACTAGCGAACCGGTCTTTCACGCATTGCGCACGGCGCTCACAAGCGATTGCGAGTCTCCAGCGTTGCCGAAGCGCGCGCCACTTCAAACAAATGCACTGTATCGATGATACCGGTCC
>QIBA01000221.1 GCA_003225175.1 Acidobacteriota bacterium | reverse complement strand
GTCCTCCTGCGTGATGGGCAGACGTTTTATCCAGTGCTAGTATCGCCGTGACCTATCTCGAACCTTGCCACGGCTCACATGTTGGTTCGATTCCGATAGGCCGGTCCAACATTCTAGAGAATTACGCTACCGCCCCATTCTCGATATTTTCCAAAACCAAATTTGATTTCGCTATTGCACTTCATAAACCTTGACTTCGGCTATCTTTTGCCCATGACGGGGGGCAGCTACAAAATAGCGTCTAAGCTTAGGTACCAAGATAGCCGTCTTGGCACGAAAGCCCGTCTGAATTCTGGCTAGCTCTTCATAATGATCAGCATCGTGCTGTAGGTACACCACAATGAACTCGTCGCAGGCAACGTAGATGCGTTTACTCTCCGGATCGAATAGCATGTCGTCCGTAAGTTCGGCAGTGGGCAAGCTGGCAACGATCTTACCGGAGTCCAAGTCAAGCACTAGGAGTCTCGCCGGCTTACGACCGACGACGAAAAGACGCCGATGGGCCACGTCTAGGGCCATCGGTGTGTTTCCGTGGACGCCGCCCAAAGGCCAAGTTGAAGTCACTGCTCTTTTCTTCGTGTCGATCACCGCGACAAGACTCCGGTCTCTGATGTTGGCAAATAGCCTGTGGCTGTTTTTGTCGATGGCCATAGATTCTATATTGGTTGAGTCCACCTTTATGTCGCCCACGCGCTTACGCGTGCTGGTGTCGACGATACTGATCAATGAGAAATCCATCTTTGCGTCTTCGCCGCCGGTAGCGACGTAGAGGAGATAATTTGCGGGATCGTAGACCGCTGAGTCCGCACCAATAGCTAGCTCTACACTCCCGATTTCAGCGTAGTTGGTTCCATCAAAAATCTTAATTGTCCCGTCACCTCCGTCAACAACCCAAAGCTGCTTGGTAGCCGCAAGATAGAGCAATGAATGGGGCGTGTCTACATTCCGGATGGTATGAATCAGCGTGTTGGTGCGAATGTCAAACACCTCGACAGCATTGTTCTCTTCTGCCGTTAGAAATAACCTGTTGCCCGAGAGATCGACAGCAAAATGGTCGAAATCCCCACCCTTGAGCTCGGGCAGCGGGATAGTTTGCAACAGACGCAGCGGCGGTTTTGTTTGGGCCCATGCTCGGACAGGAAAGAAGACCGTGTTGGCGACGATTAAGAAGACCAGGAATCTCTTCACTTTCTCTTCTCCATTGGTCCTGACGGTTCTTTTATCAGGAGAGTCCCCGGGATCTCCGATTCCAGCCTGCGTCATTTGCGGCATTACTTTATCTAATGGGCTAAACCTTCTGCTTCGGCCCTGATCCACACCATAGCTCAACGATGAGTTGACCGGAATGCGACGCGTTGTACCACAAGAAACCGTTCACAATGGGATTCGTCCAGATTCGGATCCTTAGCATATACTACAACCCACGCGGCAGAAAATTTTCGGCACCGCGGCTTGGTACTTGTTCAAACCCCACCGCGCCAAGACGCAACAACTTCGTCGGAATCGCCATCTGCATTTATGCGGTGCAACGGGCTCAACTGACGATCCGTTTTGAACGGCTCGCTTTGGCAAAGATTGCACACGACGGCGATTCGCCTGAAGGCGGCACGAGATGCGTTGGTATCAAGATCTATCCATTCGTACCAAGCTCCAATCCATTGTCATGGTCACCTGCGCCGCGGCCCTAGTGGTGGCAGCCGTGCTGTTCACTTTGTATGATCGGGCCAATTTCGTTCGCGAAAAAACACAAGACCTGATTGCCTCCGCTAAAATGATTGGATCGAATAGCGCTGCCGCGCTGAGTTTTCATGACATCAGGCTGGCCAGGGAAATCCTAAATGCACTGCAGGCCAAACCACATGTGGTCAATGCCTGCATTTACGATTCGGATGGCACAGTTTTCGCGAAGTACAGCCGGAGTCTGAACCACGTCGATTTCCCACCTCCTCCGAAAGACCGAGAAAATGGAACCACAATCGTCGCGGGGAACATGGTCTTGTTCCAAGATATCGCCCTGCATGGTGATTCAATCGGCTCGATTTACATCG
>QIBA01000220.1 GCA_003225175.1 Acidobacteriota bacterium | reverse complement strand
GTATCGAAAGTGAAGTCACCGATCCTGATCCTCTCTGGCCTCGCCGGCATAGAGGACAAGATCAAAGGTCTCGGCTTCGGCGCCGATGACTACATGACCAAGCCATTCCATAAGGCTGAGCTGGTCGCGCGTATCCACGCCATCGTGCGCCGATCGAAAGGTCACGCCCAGTCAGTCATCAGCACTGACGGTTTATGTGTCAATCTCGATAGTAAGACAGTCGAGATCGACGGTGCGCGCGTGTATCTGACCGGCAAAGAGTACCAGATGCTGGAACTCCTGGCGTTGCGCAAGGGAACGACGCTGAGCAAGGAAATGTTCTTGAGCAATCTCTACGGCGGGATGGATGAGCCAGAGATGAAGATCATCGACGTCTTTATCTGCAAGCTGCGAAAAAAACTCGCTAGCGCATCGGGCGGCAAGGATTACATCGAGACGGTCTGGGGGCGTGGCTACGTAATGCGCGATCAAGCCGAGGCTGCCGCAAGGATTTCCGAGTGACGGAGTCCTCAGTCCGCTTTGGGTCACGTGTGGACGGCGTCTTGGCAAGAACTTTCTGACGTAGCTGCAGCATTGGTCGGGTGCGGTCACGTGTCCGGCCTGTTGATGCGGCGGATGTGCCGCTGGCCCTAATGCTCTGCGCGGATCGGGTCCCAATCGTAAGCACGCATTCAAAGATGCGCTGACCCAAGCGGGTTCTCCCGATCCCCGGATCGACCTTGTCTGCATTACGTCGTCGTGTCCTCGCCAATTCCTTCAAAGCTTCAGCTCCCAGGTTGGCAGTGGTTTCACCTCCTTGGTTGCTCTCGCTTTCAACCCAACCAGTATAGCACTTCGATACGTCGGAGCTGGCGCCGTCCACAGCATCAGAAGCAGACATTCTCGGAGGTTTGCGCCATGTCCGCTTTACCTCCGAAAGCGGACATCAGATCACTGTTAGTGCATTCAGTGGGCGTCAACGCTGAGTGTAAAACTGCCTTCGGTCTTGTGGGTGTCGGTGGATACCGCGCGCCAATTCACCTTGTAGATTCCGGCGCTCAAGGGTTTTAGGCTCACTCGCATCACGTTGCCGTTCACTCGCCCCTTATCTTGGCTGACTTCGATGCCGTTCGCGTCCGTCACTGTGAGGTTCGAGAATGCGGCCTCAAGCGTGTCCGTGAATGTGAGCGTCACCTCTTGTGGAGCTGCACTTAGGGCCGAGCCGGCCGATGGGCTCGCGTGCGAAAGGGCGGCATGTGAATGCGCGACTGGCACACTTACGATCAGCAAAAGCCATGATAAGGCGGCAGCGAACAAGCTCATGGGGACAGTTTCAGGCACGGCTCGATGATTCCCAGCCCAGGACGGGCACGCTCACGCAACGACATGGGGCGGTTTAATAGAAACAGCCGACGAAAGAGTCGAGTCTAACGCAACAGCTCCGGCAGCTTGGCGATAATTC
>QIBA01000219.1 GCA_003225175.1 Acidobacteriota bacterium | reverse complement strand
CGACTTTCACCAGGCATTTCGGTGACCCGTATTCGTGGGCAAAATCGGCCTGCTCGTAATAAGAACCGCGATCGCAGCCTTCGTGCACAGTTTTTCCAAACAGCCATGTCGGCCGCAGTTCATTGTCCAATGGGATGAGCGGCGCGAGTCCTGCGACTTGATAAAGGAGATAGAGCAGCGTCTCCATCATGTTGTCCGGCTGCACCGGGCAACCAGGTACGTTCACGATTGGTAATCCCGCTTTGCTGCGCCAATTCCAGCCGAGATAATCCGCAAGACCCATCGCGCCGGTTGGATTTCCTTCCATCGCGTGAATGCCGCCGTATGTCGCACACGTACCAGAGGCAATCACTGCCGTAGCTTTTGGCGCCAGCCTGTCGATCCACTCATTGGTCGTGATCGGTTGGCCGGTATCTGGGTCGGTCCCCATCGCCGCCCAGTACCCTTCTTTCTTGATCTTCTCATTCGGGACCGAGCCTTCGAGGACAAGCACGAATGGCTCCAGGCGTCCTTCAGCTGCCGCGTGCCAAAACTTCATAAAATCGTCGCCGACTTCGTAAGCGAGGACCGGATTGTGGAGATGCACCTTCGGCAATCCCGGAATCGCGCCCATCACTACATCTTCGATACTCGGCAAAGTGGCTGCGGTTGTTGAAATAGAATCCCCGTCGCACCCGAGGCCGGTTGTCATCCAAAGGACATGAATTTCTTGAACCTTCGGCCGATGATCAGCAAAAACTTGCGATGTTTCCATAGTCTTCCTCCCGTTTCACATCCGCAGAATTCGCGCTTCCCGGACCATCGCCGGTATCTCGCGGACGGTCAGAACCAGCACAGCCAGCAGGATTGCGCCGCCAACGACCAGCCAAGCAATGTCGCCAGCAGATCTGCTTTGCGCTGTCGAACCCGTCAATCGCTGGGCGATAGAATCCGTACGTTTTGAACAAAACAAATTCCTCATAAGCCCATTAGCAGTTGCGCTGCGTGTTTGCCGTGAAGTGAAAATGTGGACGGCGGACGAAGAGTGTAGCGCGAGTTACCACTCATCATAAGCGCATCGCACCGCAGGCGTCGGATAGTTTGAAATTTTTTTCAGATTCTGCGGCCGCCTGCAAAATCAGTTATGATTTTCTCGATCATTTTCACCGCGACTGCCACGGCGTGACGAACGTCGTCGCTCAAACCGATCATGCCTTCGTTGTCCAATCGCGCGGGCTCGCACCCGACGAGATACAAATTTTTCGCACGCCCACCAAGCGCTCGAATCAATTGCAACACGCGCACCGGCGTCAGAGCATGCGCGTCGGCAATCTCGTCTTCGCAGGTGTCAACCTTGTCCGGGTCGAGCTCGAGCAGGTAAACCGTTCCCGGTTTTTCGCCACGCGGCGCTGCGTCGATCAGGACGGTTGTGTCGTAACCATCCATAATGGCGTAAGCGAGATCGTAAGCGCGAATCCCGAAGTCAACGATGCTCACGCCATCAGGCCACGATTGTTTCGCCAATTCCGCTGCTACCTCGCAGCCAAACGCGTCGTCGCCGAAAAAGATATTTCCGATCCCGGCTACGAGGATGCGCTTAGGAACCATGGCCGTTGATTAGGTCGAACCTACGTGCATCCTGCAACCGACGCGAGACTTGAAGAAAGTCGCCGCTCCGCTTTGTAAGGAAACACTTCGGGTATTTCTCCGGCTCGAAGTTTCTTCTGCATGCCACGCCAGAACTCGGGGCGGAAGACATCGGCGTGTCGCTCGAGTAAGCTGGAGCATGCCACATCGGGCAGTCGAAGGAACTGGGGAAATTCTTCTGGGAAAATGTCATTTTCGCGCACCGAGAACCAAGGTTCGGCTGCCATTTCCTGCTCGGGCGTCGTCGCCTGCGGCAGATCGCGAAAACTGCAATCGGTGAGGAAACATAGCTCGTCGTAATCGTAGA
>QIBA01000218.1 GCA_003225175.1 Acidobacteriota bacterium | reverse complement strand
AGAGCTTCGTCCAGATACTTGCGCCAACCCGATTGAGTTCGAAGACAGGCTGACCTGCAACCTCCAGGACTGCTTTGCCGTCTGGCTTGGTTGTTAAGCGCGCTACTTCTGCTGTCTGCATGTGTACACCTCATTCCGAAAAAAAAACTCCGTCCGCCAGGATCTCCGCAAAACTCGGAGGACCTTTTAGGCTCAATCCGATTTTTTCAAGCTCGCACAATCCAATCAAGCCGGAAAAGAAGAAAAAACAAACACTAGTTGAACATCAATTGAAACTGGATTGACGGGGGGCTTTGGAAATTTTTATTGTTAGGTTGCCCTCATTTTGCGTCTTGTTTTCTGCGCATCAGCCTCGAATCGGCCGGGAAGAGTCATAGGCGTGAAGATAGGGATCAGCGGAATAGGTTATCAATGCGCAGAGCACCTGTCCGAGGTGTTACAGCCATGGCTTGATCTCAGAGCCACAAGCAAGCAAGAAATACTAATCAGTTTGGCGTACGGCGTGTTCCCTGAGGTCTACTCACTTTCTCAGATCAATCCCGACCGGCCTGATGGAAGTCTCGCCTCCTTACGTGAACTCCTCTTTCAAAAGAGGATCGACACTTTGTTTGTTTCCCCGGTTCCAAAATACGAATGGGACCTGAGGACATGTACGCTCCCCTCCTTGCTTCAGCGCCAGATTGATCTGCTGTGGCTTCTGGATTTACAAGACGAAATATATTCGATTGATGAGATTCAACGCATCGTGAACTTCATTGAACGCCATAAGGAAGCGGTGTGGTTCAAGGTAAATTTCAAGAACTACGCTTTTGCGATGGACAGCTACATTGAAGAATTCATAGTCCCGAGAATCTGGCGGGCGCGGGTACCCGCGGCGGTTCAGCGCTTCCATTACGACAACAGCGTGACTTACGAGGGGGGCCAGAAACAGGAAACCTTGCCTAACACGGCGATCCCCAGGAGCGTTGCCTTTCCTAAACATCTGTCGTGGGTTGGAAGCCCCGAATACCTGAAGAGGAAGATAAGATTTCAACATCTTCACTACGGCACTTGCAGTTACCGGTGGGATGAGGAAAGCGACAGTCTGCAATTTAACGAGGACTACTATCGCAGAGCCGGGAAGCCAGTCCCCACCGTCTACAAAGAAGAGTTGAAGCAAGTCTGAGCATCAACATCGGTATGGAAGGGCGGCTTGGAGGGGATATGAAGGACCTGGTTGTTGGAGCAATGGCGAATTACTCATGGGAGGAAATTGAACCATGGGTTGTGTCTCTGGAAGAATCCGGATACACAGGACAGAAGGCTGCAATTGCATACAACGTTACCTCTGATGCGATCGAGAGGCTGGTAGCTCGAGATTTCTTCATCAATCATGTCACCAGGCAACGCAGGGTGATCCATGTTGATCGCTTCTTTTATCTATGGGAGATTCTCCACGAAATCGAGGCCCGGTACGTCATTGCGACGGACACCAGAGACTTGATTTTCCAAACGAATCCCTCCGCATGGCTGGAGAAATATCTGCCGCCTTTTCGTTTGAACGTGGGCTCGGAATGCATCGCTCACAAGGATCAGGCGTTTAATGACGAAGGCATGTTGGCAACTTTTGGGCCGGAAGTATGTGCCTGGATGAAAGAAAAGCTGGTCTACAATGCCGGTAGTTTTGCGGGAGAGGCCAGCGCCATCCGGGACCTGTCTCTAAACATCTATCTCCTATGCCATCAGAATGCCTACTGCAATCCGGACCAGTTTGCCCTGAACCTGCTAATTAATCTTTCTCCGTGGAAGGAAATCACGCGATTTAGCTCTATGGCGGACGGATGGGCGTGCCAAGGAGCAATTGTTGCCAATC
>QIBA01000217.1 GCA_003225175.1 Acidobacteriota bacterium | reverse complement strand
CGACCATTTGTTGGGACGTTTCCTTCTCTGACGCAAACAATGGAACTGCCGTTGGTGAGGGAGGCACAATCGTAAGAACGACAGATGGAGGGAGTAACTGGATTGGCCAACAATGACACCCAGGCCGCGTCCCACACCCCCGTCTCGACCCATAATGTGCGCAGCTCGGAAAAATCAGTGACTGATTACCGATAGATCAAACCGTTCCGCCAAAATTCTGCTTGCCTTGTTTGAAAACTGCTGCGCAGCATCGCTGGCACTGAATCGCAAAACGCCAGCTGCGGTCGGTGTCGAGTTAAGGCGAATCACAACGCTGGCGCGCAGAAAGAGAGTAGAATCATGAAATGATCAAACGCAGTTATACGACTCGCTCTTTCGCTGGCAACCACGTTCGCGGCTGTATTTTTGTCGCCAGCGGATTCGGGCGACAAGCATGTCAACACAGCGCCACAAAAACAACGTGCTACTCATGTCATCCGCATAGTCGATCAAAACGGCCGACTCGCCGTTAACGGCGTGCCGTCAGGGACAGGCCAGATTTTCGATGTTGAGGTAGGCGCAGATGGTTTCTCATTTACGCCTCCCACAGCAAATATCTCGGTCGGCGATACCGTTAGATGGACCTGGTTTAGTAACGGCCACAGTGTCACCAGCGGCGATCCTTGCACCGCCGATGGGCAGTTTTGTTCCCCTGACGATAGGAACTGCGACGCCGGAACTCTTTCGAAAAACGAGTTCGTTTATGAACACACTTTTGCGCAAGCCGGCACGTATTCTTATTTCTGCTTCGCGCACTGCGCTCTCGGCATGACAGGCGTGGTCAATGTCGTTTCCGCTTCGGATACCATTCTTTACGGGTCGACTGGCGGCGATAATGCCAACGGCGGCGGGCGCTTCTGGCTGATTGACGTCACAATCCCGAGCGCATCCCTTATCGGGAATACTGGTTTTGATCGCCTGGGCGGTATCGCGTTTGATAGCAGCGGTACGCTTTACGGCGTCTCCGGCGGGAGCGACAACCAAGGCACTTTGATGACCATCGACCCGACGAACGGCGCGGCGACTGTCATCGGGTTGCTCTCTGATCCCAACGCGGCTGTTGACGGGCTCCGATTCAACTCGCAGGGCGTCCTCTATGGATCCTCGTTCGATAACACCGCAGGTGTCGGAAAGCTCCTGACAATCGATCCATCAAACGCACAGGTCCTTACCTCAGTTACGCTTATGGGCTCCGGGAACTCGTTCTGTCCCGGAATCGCCTTCCATTCTTTAGGTGTCTTATATGGTTCGCGGGGCAATTCCTCGGAGCGCTTGGAAGATCTTGATCTGATTGATCAAGTTACCGGTATAATGACACCTATTGGACCGATGGAAGCCGTGATCTCTGATATCGTGTTTGCTCCCGATGGTAACCTCTATGGCAGTTCGCCTACTGGAGATCTCTACACAATCGATCCCATCACCGGAACCAAGATGCTGTTGTTCAACACTGGTATTGCGCAACTGTCCGGCCTGGCCGCAGCGCCAGCATCCGCAACGCCAACGCCAACCGCAACAGGCACAGCTAC
>QIBA01000216.1 GCA_003225175.1 Acidobacteriota bacterium | reverse complement strand
TGAGGCGGCTGACCGAGATCGGCGTTGATGCGCCGCGTTCCCAGGGGGCGACCACGCTGGAGGAGGCCAAAAAAGCGGCAGCCGAAATCGGTTATCCGGTCATGGTAAGAATTGCGTTTGCGCTGGGAGGATTGGGCTCTGGCGTGTGCAAGGACGGACGGGAGTTGGAGGAACGGGTCAAGAGGGCCTTGGCCTATTCGCCACAGGTCCTCGTAGAGGAATACCTCAATGGCTGGAAGGAAGTGGAATACGAGGTCGTGCGAGACGAATCGGACAATTGCATCACCGTGTGCAACATGGAGAACGTTGACCCTCTTGGTATCCATACGGGCGAAAGCATTGTCGTGGCGCCCAGTCAAACTCTCACGAACGGCGATTACCATCGGCTGAGGGAGCTTTCCATCCGCGTTGTTCGCCATCTGAAGATTGTTGGTGAGTGCAATATTCAGTTTGCGCTTGATCCGAAATCAGACGCATACCGCGTGATTGAAGTCAACGCCAGGCTCAGCCGAAGCTCAGCTCTTGCGTCAAAGGCAACTGGATACCCGCTGGCCTATATCGCTGCTAAACTCGCGCTGGGATACAGTCTTACCGATCTCCCGAATTCCGTAACGCGGACTACGACGGCGTGCTTTGAACCCGCATTAGACTACGTAGTCGTCAAGATCCCTCGGTGGGATCTGAAGAAATTCCGCAGCGCGTCAAGCGACTTGGGCTCAGGCATGAAATCCGTGGGCGAAGTTATGGCCATTGGCAGGACATTTGAAGAGGCATTACAGAAGGCAGCACGGATGCTCGACATTGGTCACGATGGAATCGTCGCAACCCGGCCTATTGATCCGGCGACGGCAAAGGATTTGCTGGCGAATCCTGGGCCGGATCGCGTCTTCGCGTTACCTTGGGCAATGCGAAACGATCATAGCGTTAAGCAGCTTCATGAGCTAACGCATATTGATGAATGGTTTCTCCATTGTATTCATCATCTGGTAGAGATCGAAGATCTCCTCGAAAGCTACAAGGGTGAACCGTGTCCAAAACAAGTTTTGCTTGAGGCCAAGCGCGCCGGATTCTCCGATCGCCAATTAGGCTCGATTCTCGAAATGGATGAGACGATTGTTTGGAGACACCGGCAGAACATGGGGATATCCCCAGTGGTCAGGCAGATCGACACTCTGGCAGCCGAGTACCCGGCACAAACGAATTATCTCTACCTGACGTTTAATGGAGATGGAGATGACGTGCAAACCGAACAAGGTAAGAGCGTGCTTCTCCTCGGATCGGGCGCGTATCGCATCGGCAGTTCGGTTGAGTTTGACTGGTGCTGTGTGAACGCCTCCCGCATTCTCCGAAAGCTGGGCTACCGCTCGATTCTTCTGAATTTCAATCCAGAGACAGTCAGTACCGATTATGACAGCTGCGACAGACTTTACTTCGACGAGATTAGCCTGGAAAATGTGCTCGATATTTACGCGCGGGAGCAATGCATCGGAGTGATTATCTCAGTTGGTGGTCAGACTCCGAATAATCTCGCCGTTCAGCTTCATCATGCGGGATTGAACATTCTTGGAACCTCCGCCATGGATATCGATCGCGCCGAGGATCGACATAAGTTTTCGAAGTTACTCGATAGCATTGGAGTCGATCAGCCCGCCTGGCGCGAAGCGCCTTCTCTCGACGATGCGGTAGCATTTGCGAAGGAAACGGGTTATCCCGTCCTGCTCCGGCCATCGTACGTTCTAAGCGGTGCAGCCATGGGTGTGGCGACTAATGCAAGGGAATGTGAGCTTTTCTTGAACAAGGCAGCGGATGTTTCCCCAAAGCATCCAGTAGTTATTTCCAAGTTTTTTGAAGACGCGAAGGAAATCGAGGTCGATGCGGTTGCTTCCCGAGGGGAGATCCTGGCTATGGCTGCGGTCGAGCACGTGGAGAATGCCGGCGTTCACTCAGGCGACGCAACCTTGGTCGTTCCACCACAGCGCACTTATCCTGAAGTGATCCGCAAGGTTGAAAAGATTACGGAGCGGATTGCTGACGCGCTGAGAGTAACGGGACCGTTGAACGTTCAATATCTCGCCCAAGGCACAAACGTCAAAGTAATTGAGGCTAATCTGCGTGCCTCGCGAAGCTTTCCGTTTGTTTCAAAAATCTG
>QIBA01000215.1 GCA_003225175.1 Acidobacteriota bacterium | reverse complement strand
TTTGTTTCAGAGCTGCAATATTTTGCATGTCAAATTCACATTGAGATCCCAGATCTGAAGGCAAATATTTCACACTGCCACGCAGCAGCTCGCGCGACCAACTTACCAATCAACAGCTTACAAGTGGACGAATAACTGCAGCTTTATTAGTGCGCCGCTGCGAGTGTGGAGGCAAATATGCCTTTTCAACCAAGCCAGCGAGCTGTAGATTTCATGCGCTGCGCGCTCCCCGAGCAGCGCAGATATTTTCGAGTCCACCTCCCCATCCGAGCGGTCGCGGTTTTCCGCGATTCGGGTGAGCCGCAGAACGCCTTCCTCCGCGACATCAACATGCTTGGCGCCTTCTTCTATTGCAAACACAAACCGAGCGTTGGTCAGAGCGCCAAGCTGGAGTTTGATATTCCAGGAACCGCCGACCAAATCAAAGCATTGTGCGAAGGCCTGGTGGTACGAGTGGAAGAGCGCGCACCAGAAGCAGCCATTGGAATAGCCGTGGAATTCGCAAGCTACAGTGTGGCGCAGCCAGCAGAGCTGAAAGGATCTGCGCAGCCGGGCAAGCCTTTCATCGGATGGACGATCGAAATGGTCGAACGAATGTTTGAAAAGTTCAGCCAACTGGCTCACCCAATCCCTAAATGGGAAACAGTCGCATAAAAAATGAGGTGAACCGGTGATAGTCTCCGGTCGTTGCCATGCCCGGCGACGAGTTCAATGCTGCGGGCGATTCCCAGTAGGCGACGCCACAATCAACCCTGGCAGTTGACCGAGACTCGAGTGCGCCAGATAGACTGTGCCATCCTTCGTGACCACTCCATTGCGAGCGCCTTCATGTGTGGGTACTTGCGCAATCAAGCTAAGCTTCCCTCCGGCGTCAACTCGGGCAACCGTGAGCCGCGCCTCCCTGGCAGCGCCCACATACAGTGTGTGGGTCGCTGGCGAGTAGCTGAGGTCATCGACGCCGTTGCCGGTATCGATCGACGATAACTTCTCCCCGTTGTGTCCCGCATCCAGAACCTCCGCCAGCGTGCTGCAGGCAACGAACACCCAGCCTGCGTCCTGATCCACCGATATGCCGTGCGGACCGTCCGCGCCGCAGGATGACGGCCACTTCGCGACGGTTTTATGCGTCTTGAGATCAATGGCGGTGGTCAGGTCCTTGTCCTCGTAGTTCATATAGAGCCGGCCGCGCTTGGCATCGACTGCGTATCCTTCAGGCCGCCCGTCGAACGTCAGCTTGTCTTTCTGCGCCAAGGTCGTGCTATCCAAAATGCGCACCGAATTGTCGCGCGGCGCGGTCACCCAGACTTCTTTCGTAGGCGCCACGTAGACGACGCCGTCGGGCGTGGAATCGATATGCCCACAGCTCTTGCGCGCCAGCGTCTTTTCATCGATAGCGCACACGCTGGAGTCGGCCCGGTCGCCGATATACACCACGCCATCTCCAATCGACACTCCACTCGGTCCCTGAACGCGCTTTCGCCCTCCGAGTTCCACTTCGTTGGTGGCAAAGCCCGAGATCTCACGAACCGAGCCGTTGCTCGTGTCTACGACATCCACCGCGCCAACGTTGATAGCAGGAACCCACACGTATCCCGTTTCGGGATCATAGGCAATGTAATCCATGGTGATGGTGCCCTTGCCGTGATCGGGAAGCGCCAGGGTACGAGTGGTATAAGTTGGGCTTGGGTCGCCGGCTGCATGCAGCGCCATGCCGATTGCGCCCAAGGCCAGCGCAACGGCTATCAGCAGAGAGATGCGCTGTTTCATGGCTGGCATGGTAACACCGTGGGCGCCAGGCTCGCGCGACCCACTCACTGGATATTGGACTTCTCTCCCGAGGTGCCGGACCGAGCATAGTTAAGCCTCGCTCGGGTTCGGCTAGACACTCGAACGAGGCTCAGCATCAACCGAATCCCTGTCCAAGCAGGATCCGAGTCAATGCCTGAAACACAATTACCACAGTTGTGCCTCGCAGTCGTTGCTAGCCGGCAATCTGAAGTGAGAGACGCACAATTCACGCATGAAACGCTTCCGTGGGAATTCCAAAAGAACAGCGACAATTGCAGCGATTGTTACGCGATCACGTCAAAAAGCGCTGAATCTTGCTCAAAATCTGCCACATTTGTTCCCAGACAGGGATTTAACTGGAAAGCATGTCCCGGTACTAGACAGCGATTTCGGAAGGATGCGCAGGCGACGGTCTCGATCTCTAGTCTCTCTCTGGGATGTCGCGATACTTAATTCTTGACAGTCATAGCATCTGAATCGACCGCTTTCTTGCCGGTTATTCCTTCCAGACCTGCCAGGATTCCGCGGTATTCGTTCTTGTCGCACTGCATGGCGAGACCGCCTTTTTTATCGCCATCCGCCCAGGTGAGTCCGACGAAGTGCTTCTTGGATTTGCTGAGGGCCATCAATGCGCCGAGTCCAAGTGTGAATGCGCCTACCGCGATGGCGCTGCCAACCCGCCTATGGACGTCCTGGCCGTAGCTGATTTCTGTGACCGTCGATGCGGGCACTGAGGCGATTTCCTTGCCGTCTTTTAGGAAACGCACTTTGTCCTGGTCGATGTACATCCGAAGGGATGAGCCTGATTTGGTGTCGGCCAATGAACCGCCATCGTACGAGACCTTGTAGCCGTTGGCCTCGCTGGCAACTACCGACGCGGGGATCGCAAGGCAAAGAAGGACTGCGAAAAGCTTTTTCAATGGGAGCTCCTATTTTTTGCGACGAACTTTACACTACTTATGGGTAAAGCTCAAAGAAAATACTGAAATTCCCAAACTGGCAATTCAAGGGGAGAGCTGCGATTACCCCACCATCATTGTGACCCACGTGGACCCAGCCGCCGAGCGCCGAAGGCGCGCTATTCCTGTAGCCCATGTGCGGACGAGCCATGGGAATGCGTTGCCTGATTCGGTCCGAGCCCGTGAGGGCGGCATTCTTCGGAGGTGTTCGATGCGGACGATATCCACGTGGCATAGGAATGCCGCCCTGCGGGCTCACAATGTTTTTCATCTGAGTACCCATGGCTCCATCGCTCATGGGCTACGAGAGTGCCGCGCCTGCGGCGCTGATTAGCAGTTCGATTGGAAAAGCAACACAATTCAACAACTTACAAATAATCACGTGTCTGTAAGTTGTTTAGTCCTGATTCGGGAATCGCTCTCTCCGACAGGCTCCTGAACTGTGCGATTTACTTTCCACCGATGATTTCGCAAAACGACGCAGTTCAGGATGTCTCCTTCTTGTAAAGTATCAGGACCGGTGTCACAACTCTTTTTCTTGTTTTGTCTGCCCAGTACTGCGCATTACTTCTTCTCCGTTGCGTCTCGGATGTGAATTAGCACTCGCATGTGAATGCGATGGATGATGGCGTCGGACCAGAGGCGCCAATATGCAGCCGGCCACAGACCATGCTGATACCAGGTTGTGCCCTCGAGGCGCGTTCCTCCATTCGGCAGAGGCGTAAGTAAGAACTGACCGCCCTTCGACATTAAAAAG
>QIBA01000214.1 GCA_003225175.1 Acidobacteriota bacterium | reverse complement strand
TTGGCGTTTGGACAAACAAGCACGACGACTACAGACCAAAAGACAAGAACTCAACGAACTTCTGGCGCGCGAAGTCCTCGGCGACCGGAAGCGTGCCGCATCACGTTTGATCTCGCCGCACGGGCTGGTCGGGAGAGGCGGATACCGCGAATATGGCGCGACCGCGGGTCGCGCCGGCAAATGTGAAAGCCATCGAACGACTGATACCCCTCAGGCGCGCGAAACAACGTGACCAACAGCGCGCCAAAAGAAGCCACACTCGCAAAGAGAATTAGCATACTCCCAAAATGTAATGCCATCTCGTATTCGACCCCGATTACACCCAGGCAGAACAAAGCCAAACAAATCGACCCCATGATCTTTTTCATGGTTCACCAGTATAGCTGTTAAGACGCAAAAGGCCACTACAAAAAGCGCTTGCGTTTTGCGGTTCTACAAGATATAGTGGAGGTGAGATTAATAAGACGATGCGTTTCTTATCACTAGCGCTGCCGCCTTTCTGTCAGACACGCGTCGCCTGGATCGCCCTTCTACTGCTCGGGCGCGATCAATGCGGCTTGCTGTCGTTTCGGTTCCTCACCAGCGATCCACTTGAAGCGCGGGCAGAATTTGTTCGGAACGTAGGGTGCCATTGGCCAAAGGATTCCGATCTTGTAGAATTTCCGGCGAAGCTTGCTCGCGCCTCGGACGGATATTCCGAGCCGATGGCTCAGGCTTTCGCAGCTCGCATAAAAATCCGGGCTGTCGGTCTGCGACCAATTGCGAAGGATGCGGAATGCGTCGCTCTCGCTTTCAGTCGTTAGGTGCTCAAATTTCTCACGCTCTGCCGGCGACAGTTTCGCTTTCCATTCGCGATGCATGCCCGACCAGGCTTCATCGAATTCCTGAAGATACTCTTGCAGTGTCGCGACTGAAGCGGGCGAGGCTTCCCCATATTGAAGCTCCGCGTTCTCACGCGCAATCTCGACTAATTAAAAAGAAGCAGTTCCAACGAGTTTCAGTAGCTGCGCATGTCTTGTGCTCGGAGCCGTCAGGTCGCCGGCGTCGATTGCGCTTTATCCAACGAATGGCCAGCAAGAATCGCGATGGGGTGGGATGGACTTCGACGCGGCGGCGGCGTTCCATCGTCCCACAGGAAGGTAAATGCTAACTGGACTGCTTTTAACGGAAAATGCAGCGGACGCTCAGTGATGGGATTTAGTAATTCTTTTTGTCTCGTGCAAAGCAACTCCGCGAAGCTCTTATTCTCCACCAGCTCATCGGCGTAGCCTCGCAGCCAACGAAGCGCACCACCGAGGGCGCGGCGCGCATCTTCTTCTCGCAAACCCTCAAACGAACAAGGCAGGTTATGTAATGTTCCAGTGCGAGACAGTGCCATGGTCTGAAAAGGCTCGCGCTCTCGTCCAGGGTTCATCAGCACGAGCAGGGCCGCGTAGTTTCCGTGACTCGCGCGCAATATTCGTAAATGCAGCCAGCTTCTAGCAGGTGTTGTTCGGCTGCGCCATTGGTCCAGCGAAAGTCCTAATCATCCTTCTGCACCTTGCCCCACGGCATCACGCGATCGGCAGCCCAACGCCACAGCGCCTCTTGCTGCACTTCAAAGTCATCCTTTTGAACAAAATTTTCTCCGGGCCCCCGTCCGGTTCTTGTCCATAAGCGCAGCGGGCCTGCTACCCCCCGCCCCCGGTCAAAGTGGAGATGTGCGCCTTCGCGAGCGCGAAAGCATAAAGTCGGACTGTGATTCGTTCGCTTGCCCGCGAACCGCTTCGGTGGTTCCTCCGATTGAACGGTCAACGTCGATTCCCTTTTTCATCCCGCGCGGTTTGCTTATCAGGAAAGACTTCAGACGACAAGGTATCATGACTTGCCCGCACCCCTGTTATGACTCGCTCGTAAAAAGTTCCGTTTTGCTTACGAAACGAGCGGGCAACGGGAATCGAACCCGCATGG
>QIBA01000213.1 GCA_003225175.1 Acidobacteriota bacterium | reverse complement strand
ATGAAATGGGTGCCGGAGAAGGATTACGGCCCAGTCGAATAGGGACGCTGGCGCTGCCAAAAATGGAACGCAGGGCCGTAGGAATACTGAGTCGATGAACCGGAGATGCGGGTGACAGAAGAGGAAGTGCTGAAAGCGGTTCGATGGCGTTACCGCATCTGCAATTACCTGTTTCGACTCGGAATAATTTGGTTGCTTTTCGGCGTAGTCCAAGGCTTTCTTCCGAATGTCCCAAACTGGATGGACTGGCTGCCAGATAGCACCCTATTGATTGCATTGGCGATATTCACAACTGCTGTGGCTATGACACTGGCCATTACCGCTGCCCTCTGTGCGATCACTATCTGAGTAAATTCCGCCCCGATAAACAAAGGTGCGCACACTGTGGAGCCAGAGTGCGGTAAAGCAGGCCGATTTCGTCCAACACTATTCGCGCCAATATCGCGAACCGTGGTCGCGACTAACGACTCTCAATCGGCAGAATCTTTTCCTCCGAGAAAATGACCTCACCGTGGATGATCTTCATTCGTCGCAGGCGGAATTGTTTGTCGTCTTACGGCGATCCGCGGACCAAAGCAAGCCTGACCACAGTTTCGCAGTTGGCAGACCACTACCGGCAACGCGAGTTGCAGCCCGATACGCTTTGGAAAACGCACTCGACCAAGGTGACTTATGAGGGCTACTTGAACAAGTAGATATTGCCGCGCTGGGGCGCATATTCCCTCTCCCGAATCAACGCCGGCGAAGTTGAGCTTTGGTTGAGGTCGCTGCCTCTAGCGAAAGCAAGTTGCGCGAAGATCCGGAATGTTCTCAGCATACTTTTCAAGCATGGAATCCGGCACGAGATCTGCCAACGCAATCCGATTCAGATGGTTCGGCGGAGTGCGAAGCGCAAGAAGATCCCGGTAGTGCTAAGTCCAGGCGAGGTTCGAAAATTGCTTCCCGTTTTAGCACTTCGCGAGCGGACTCTCGTGCTGCTTGATTATGGAACTGGTTTACGGATGAGCGAACTCTTCGCTCTCAAGTGGTCAGACGTCGACTTTCATAGAAACGAGATCAGCGTTACCCGATCTATCGTCTTTCAGGTCGTGGGACCGTGCAAGACGGAAGCATCTCAGAAGCCGATTCCGCTCGATCCATATCTCGCTAGAGCATTGCCAATCTGGCGACGCACTACAAAGCACCAGACGATCATTCGACCAGCAGCTAAGAAGGTTGGAATCACCCAGCACTTCAGGTAGCACACTTTCCGCCACGCGTACTCATCATTGCTGCGAGCAACGCAAGCAGACATTAAGTTGATGCAGGAGCTTCTTCGGCATGCTTCCAGTCGGTCACATTAGATATGTACACTCAAGCGGTCACCAGTCACAAACGAAAGGCTCACACCCATGTGGTCCGGCTGTTGCGGATGTAACAGCATTTTCTCGGGACGTTGTGCCTTTTTGTGCCTCAAGAAGTTGGTGCAGATCATGTAAGTCTCTGAAAAGCTTTGGCGTGCCTGCCTACTGAAGATAAGCCTGTCCCTGGAAGCTCAGGGACCGTTCATTTACCAAAAATGGAATATCTCCGGCCGGCATAATCTCGAAAAGTGTAGCAATGGGCGATATTCGCCAAAAGCGCTGTCCCTCTTATTTGCAGTCCGTCACGACTAATTGTCACCGGTGTCATCCTCTTGCAATCAGAATAAATTCGCCTCGCCAGGCACTACGCATGCTTATCTCGTCCTGAGTGACTTCGATCTAAGGAGAGAACATGCAACGCAGCACAGGCAAACTTTCAGGCACCCTTCGTACGCTGCTCGCACTGGCACTGATAACAATTCTTCCGGTACTTACACATGGTCAAAGCGTAAGCGGCGACCTGATCGGTACTATAGCGGATCAGCAAGGGGCAGTAATACCGAATGCGAAGGTCAGCGCGACGAATGTGGAAACCGGGGTCACCGCGACAACTACGACGAACTCCGCGGGCAGCTATCGCTTCCCAAACCTGCTCGTCGGAAAGTATGACATCAATGTTGCAGCGCCTAATTTCAAGACTGCCAGTCTGAAAGCGTTTCTAATTGAGCTGAACAAGACCGCAACAGCAAACGTAGTACTCACTCCGGGCGAAGTTTCCACCGTGGTTGAAGTAACAGCGGAAGCCCCAGTCCTCGACACGAGCACGCCGCAGCTGCAGAACACGTATGAAATCAGGCAAATGCAGAATATGCCTCTGGCTGCGGTAGGAGCTACGGGATCGGGAGTCTTGAATCTTTCGCTGTTGAATGCGGGAGTCGCCTCGAGCGGCGGACTCGGCGCCGGCACCGGCCCTTCGGTAAGCGGACAGCGTCCCAGGAATAACAACTTCAGCATCGAAGGAGTGGACAACAACAATCGGACGGTTACAGGTCCGCTGGTCGCCGTTCCCAACGACGCGGTCGAGAACCTGACGGTTCTGCAAAATCAGTTCAGCCCGGAGTTCGGACACTCGACGGGAGCGCAGTTCAACACCGTGGTTATCAGCGGAACCAACAAGTTTAACGGGCGTGTTTATGAGTACTTCCAAAACCGAAATCTGAATGCTGTCGATGTTCGCAACAGTTCGTTAAAGGAGAACCCACGCTACGATTTCAATCGCCTGGGAGGACAGCTCGGCGGTCCGATCATAAAAAACAAGCTCTTCTTCTTCAGTAACTACGAATACAACCCCCTGGGGCAGGCGAGCAATCCAGGTGCGCTCACCGCGCCGACTGCGGCGGGCATGGCGGCGATCAATTCCGCTTCAGGATTGTCGGCAACGAATAAGGCCGTTTTCATGAAGTACGTTCCCGTGGCAAACGGTCCATTCGTCCAGAACATTACGGTCGCCGGCGTTACCGTCCCCGTGGGTGAGCTGAACATAACTTCTCCAAGTTACGTGAACACTTACTTCTCGACAAACTCTGTGGATTACAACCTCTCACCGAGTGACCAGATCCGAGGCCGCTATCTCTACGACAAGTCGGACAGCATCAATAATGCCGCAGATTTGGCTCCCTTCTATACACCCTTCCCCAACAGATTTCACCTGATTGCTGTTAACGAGTATCACACCTTCTCCTCGACGCTGCAGAACGAGTTTCGTTTCGGATTTAACCGCTTCGCGCAATTGCTGCCGGTCGGCCCACAGAGCTATCCGGGTCTGGATGCCTTTCCCAACATTGAGCTTGATGAGCTGGGGATTAATATCGGTCCGGACCTCAATGCTCCACAACGCACCATACAGAATACGTATCAGCTGGTTGACAACGTGAGCTGGACGAAGGGAGCACATCAGTGGAAATTTGGCTATGACGGCCGCCGTGTGATCTCCCCGCAGCAGTTCACGCAGCGTTCGCGAGGCGATTACGAATACAA
>QIBA01000212.1 GCA_003225175.1 Acidobacteriota bacterium | reverse complement strand
TTGCGGAGGAAAATCCGGCCGTCGCCAAGACGAGCGCGCGTCGCTTGCCCCCGCATTCCATCCAGCAGAATCTCCCCAGCATCTAAAGTAACTCCGGAGATATTAGCGGTTCCCGGAACAACAATCGTGTAGTCAACCGTGCCCGAGCGATCTGATAAACCCCACTTCGGCTTGGCAGGAAACTTCGTGGTGATGGAAACGGAGCGCGAACTTGCGGATACATTGATCCCGATCTGCGTCAGTCGCGAGCGGCTGTACGCTTTTTTCACTGCGTGCACACGCATCTCGCTCACGTTTGAGCCATAGATCAGAATCGCGCCATCGCCGTTCTGAATGGTTACATCGGTCGTCGGCTCAACCGCGTAGAGCTGTTCAAAAGTCTCTTCCAGAACCGGATCGCTTTTCGAGCCGCAGCCTCCGAGCGACAACAGCACTATGGTGACAATCAGGCGAAACTTAAGCTGGTTAGTAAAACGTGATCGCACGCACGAATTGTATCAGCGCGTGCAGGTTGTTCATCAAGGGAAGAGCTGCGGCCAGCGTAATGAATCCAAAGAGCACCGCTTCGCTCCAGAAGTCATGGCGCGCTTCGTATTTGAAATAATCGCCACCGATATTCCGGAACGATCGAGCGTAGACAGGCACATCATAGCCGCTGGACTGCTCAAACGCACCGGAGTGATAGCTGTAATCTGTGAACGGTTGACGACCAAATTTGCGCAACGAGCAGTCGCATGAATCGCGGCGTCTGGCCCGGGAAGTTGTTAACGACGTTGATTTCATTTGAAGAGTTGATTGTTTCTTGTGAGATGCGGCGAGTGTGCTGATTGGATTCAAAGTTCTCACTATGTGAATTGTCCGGCTGACGGCTGCTAATCGCTTTCACGAGGCGGGCTCAGGACACTTCAACACCACTTACGATTCCACCGAGATGACCCGTGAGCGTGATTATTAATAACGTGATCAGCGTTACGGCCCAATAGGCGGAAGTCGGCGGCCTTCCTTTGGCACGGAGGCGCGAGCGCATGCGGCTAAGAAACCAGATCAGCAAGCCGGAGGTCACTGCAGAGATCATGTGGAGTCGTAGATTACCTTTTATCGCCGCACCTTCGAGCTGCCACTGCCACGCTCCTATCCCAGTTGCGATTGCAAACGGAATGGTCAATGCGGCTCCCAGCAGATTGTAATAGGCGACAGTTGCAAGCATCGGTTGCTTGCGCCACGCAGCCATTATTTCAAAGACGACACTCGCAATGAAGAGCGCAATCGGAAAGTGAATGATGACTGGATGCTGAGCGTGTCCCGCGAGAAGCGCAGCTTTTACATCAAAG
>QIBA01000211.1 GCA_003225175.1 Acidobacteriota bacterium | reverse complement strand
CGTGCGGATCTCCCGCATACGGCTCTCCGGTTGACGGGTCTCGTGTAGAGAGCGGATGAGCATGGCATGGGCCTCTGACATGGTGAAGAGACCCAATTGCTGGAAGTAGGCATTGGACCAGCGTTGATAGTCAGCACCACGAGCACGTCCACGTCCGCCACGGCGTGCGCGGAGAATGCTGCGCAGGCGTTGCCGTATCCAGGCGTCGAGCGTGGTGAAGACACGGTGGTAGGAGTGCTTGAAGTATTCGAACCAGCCGCGTAGCACCAAGTTGATCATCTCGATGATCTTACTCAGAGCGTGAGCGTTGGCGCGCCTTGTCCGTTCCTTGATCTTGTCCTTGAGCTTGCGCAGACTCTTCTGACGCGGGGATCGTTTTCCCTGCTCGAAGTGATAGCCGAGGAAGTCGAAGCCGCCGGGTGCGTTCGCATCGACGATCTTTGTTTTCTCGGTGTGCAGCGTCAGCCCTCGGGCTTCCATCAGTTCTCGGAGTCGGCTCATGGCACGTTCCGCTTCCTGGTACGTGTTGCAGAGCACCACGCAGTCGTCGGCGTACCGCACCATCCTGTACCCCTCGGCTTCCATCACCATGTCGATCGGATGCAGATAGATGTTGGCCAGTAGCGGACTGATGACTGCACCCTGTGGGGTTCCCCTCTTCTCGGCTGTCTCAAAACTCGGCGTCGCCTCAAGCACATCCTGTTTCAGATACTGTTCGATCAGTTTCAGCACCCGTCCATCTGCGATCTTCTTCTTCACTTCCTCGAGCAGTGCTCGATGAGGGATCGTGTCGAAGTAACGCGTGATGTCGACGTCCACCACCCACCTCCGATCCTCGCTAAGCAGCGAGTCGACGCGTCGCAGCGCGTCTTTCGTGCTTCGCCCCGGTCGGAACCCGTAGCTGTGGTCCGAGAAGTCGCGCTCGAAGATTGGTTCGATCACGCTTCGCAATGCTGTCTGAACGACTCGATCTCTGATCGTCGGAATGCCCAGTGGCCGTAGCTCGTGACTGCCCAGCTTCGGGATGTAGACCCTTCGGATCGCCATCGGCTCGTATTGATCCTGCAGAACTTGTTCACTCAGAAGAGAGAGCAGCTTGCCGGCTTCGCCTTTGAAGTCCCGGATACTCACTCCGTCCACTCCTCCGCTTCCACCGTTCCGCTCCACTCTCTGCCATGCTGCCGTGAGCGTTCGTTCTGCGTACACCTTATCGATCAGGCTGTGCCACTTGCCTCCTTTCACTCCTCTTTCAAGGGCATCCACCATGCGCTCGGTCCACACGGCCGGTTCCGTCCACGACCATCGGTCGCTGACTTCTCTCTCCCGTTTAGTCGTTGCCGACACTGCCAAGAGTGATTGCTGTTCCGTCCCTGTCTTCTTCACGCATCGTCTTCCTGCCTCCCTTCGCTCCACGCCCGTTACGGCGCTTCCGCTACTACGGAGGCTCTGACTTCCTGTCGATTCACCACTCCCCGACAGGATCTCCCCGATTCACTCACATGAGCTTCTGACCGTTCTGTCCTCAAACACCTGGTGATCTCTCGTCATCGCTTTCTCACGTTCCTGCAGCGTCACGAGCTTCGTGGAGGGCCGTTTCCCGTCTGCGCCCATCACGTCTGGACTTCGCCATTGGATGGCAGGCTCGCCAGATCACCCGGCCGAATCAGGTTCCTTATCGTACGGACCGGTCATTTGCCTTCCGATGCTCTCCACCCCGCCTTTGAGCGACGCAGTTTCGGTTGGCTTTGGTC
>QIBA01000210.1 GCA_003225175.1 Acidobacteriota bacterium | reverse complement strand
AACGCCAAGGAATCCAGACTCGCGCGCCAGTTCAGGAGTGGTATCTGGAAACCCTATCGCTTGAATCGAATCGACCTGAATCTCGCCTTCCTCCATACGATACCGCGCACCTACTCTGACGTGGGGACGCTTCTCTGGAGGATCAATCCCTTGCGGGTTTAGTAGTGCTCTTAAAGTGCTCTTATGGAGTCCCAAGGCTACAGCAGGCAGCTCTGTCGAGCTGAGTGAGGAGCGGCTGAGTGGAAGGTAGCCCAGATTGCGTCGATAACGAACTCGGTCTCCAGCAATGGGTTCTTCCTTTAGCTGCTAAAATCCGCAAGCAGCTAAAGAAAAAATCTTCGAGTAGTTCACCGATGCTGTTGAAGACAACGGCATGAGATCGCTGTGGTTGGTCAGCAGCGGCTCGCGTAAAATCCTGTCATGTGAGCGTGGAGCGTGCTTCGTCAACTTCTGGCGGCAACACTCTGCGCTGTGCTTGCCCTGTCTGCCTGTTCGAGCGCCGCTCCTCTCAGCAGCTCCACACCAAGCCACATCTACGACGCGGAGACGTTGTCAAAGACTCGCGTCTGGGGTTCAAACCAAAAAAACCTGCTGCATGTTAGGGCAGTGCTGCTGGTAAGTGAAAAGCAGTACTGGGGTTACGAGAAGTGTAGATGGGAAAACGTGGTGGGGTCAGTAGTTACCTACGACGCCTTCGGCAAGTTGCTCCTTAACTGGCCAATCTTTCCTCATTTTTGCTCCGTCTGAAGGCTCTGCAGTTGTGAAGCGACAGAGAGGAGGCGCTTGTCAAGGCGCTGCAATGTGCGGTGGGTTTTGTCATTGCTCAGTTGACGGCGGTACATTTCCAGCAGATGACGTGTTGCCCGGAGCGCTTGACAGATACCGGGGAGACCAGCGCTCGGAATTTCTTTGGCGACTGCCAGGGTGGGCAGACGATGCGGATGAGCCGCATTCTGACGGGCCTGGTGGAATTCGCGCTGCAAATCCTGCTGGGTGACGTCCACGTACCGCAAGGTCATACGGATATCCTTGTGTCCGAGCAGTTTCATGAGCGCCGGAAGGCTAATGCCGAGCCGGACCATTTCTGTCGCGAAACTGTGCCGCAGTCGGTGAGGCGTCACATGGGTAACGCAACCGGTGTGCTTGGCGGCTTCTACTAACGCCGACCGGAGGGTCCGTACCAGAGAGTAATGAGAACCACGACGTGGCAGCAGGAAGCCTTGTGATGCGACTGGGACCGAACGGCGCAGGGTGAGGATCCGCTCCAGGATGCGCCGTACCTCGGGATCAGCCGGAATCAGCCGTTCCGAGTGCAGTTTGCCGAGGGGGACATGGAGCGCCCATTGTTCGGTGCCTATCTGCCGCAGGCAGCCCAGCGGCAGATGGATGCATTCGCCCAGGCGGATTCCCGTAGCTCGGATGAGCAGGAGTGCATTGGCGTAGAGATCATCGGTACGGAGCAATTCCTGCTGCAAGAGTTGATCCTCCTGCGGGGAAAGAGGTTTGGGAAGATAGCGAGGTTCTGGAGGAAAGTCTTCTCGACGAATGAGATCGGGCTGAATAGGGTGGCCGTTGGAAGCTAGATTGTTTAGCAAACGGCGGAGGATAACGAGGCAATCGATGCGAGTTTTGGTGCATAGCGGTGGTTGCCGTTCACTGAGCGAACGGAACCAGCCGAGCAGATGAGGATCGCGGCGTAGTTGGGAGAGCCGGCGGAGCTGGGGGAAGGCGGCGCGGAGATAAGACAGAAATTGGCGCGCGGTGTATCGATACTGGTCTACCGTGCTGGGGCGAAGGGTGAGGGCGAGCGTCCGGATTTGCATTTCGAAGATCTGTTCCAGGGTGGTTTGGTCTCGAGTCATGATAGGTGGGAAGAGTCCAACGCCTTACGCTTCTCGATGGCGCAGGCGTATTCGCGCCAGACGTCCTGCGGAGCCAGTTCGACGTACAGCATCGTCGTTTGGATTTGCGAGTGACCCATCAGTCGTTGCAGGGCGGGCAGGGACATCCCGGCCCGCACCATATCTGCCCCGAACGTGTGTCTCAGGCGGTGTGGGTTGGCATTAGAGATTCGACTCCGCATTCGATGATGGCGGAACAGCGAGCGAAGCCCGGCTGCACTCATCGGCTGGCCGCGCCGCCGACCTTTCAGGGAAACGAACAAAGCGGGCGCGTTGGTCAGCGGACGTTCCAGGCGCAAGTAGTGTCCGAGGACTCCGAGGATTTCCGGAGGTAGCGGGACGAGGCGTTTCT
>QIBA01000209.1 GCA_003225175.1 Acidobacteriota bacterium | reverse complement strand
CGCGCGAAAAGGAAATCCAGATCGCTGCGATCCAGCAGGAAGAAGAACAATTGACCAGCGTTGCGCGCAACATCATGCGACAGGCGCTTTTTCCGCAGCACCCATACGCTTTGCGTACGAGCGGCTCGCTCGAAGCTGTGCAGCACCTGACGCAAAAAGATTTGGTCGATTTTCGCGATCGTTACGTAGTCGGGAAAAACGGAGTGATCTATGTTTTTGGCGACGTTAAAGCAGGCGAGGTAAAACAACTCGTCGAGCAAACGCTCGGAAAGATGCAACCCGGCGCGCTTGCTCTTACCGATGCAAAGCCACCCACACCGCTGAGCAAATCGGAGACTGTCGAGAGCCGCAAGGACAAGGCGCAAGGGGTGCTCATGGTCGGCTTCCGCGGCGCGAGCTTGTCCAGTCCTGATCGCTATGCTCTGGAATTGATCGATGAGGCAAGTAGCGATCTTGGGTCGCGTTTCTTCATTCGTATTCGCGAGCAAATGGGCTTGGCCTATTATGTCGGCGCTAGCGAGATGCAAGGGCTCGTGCCCGGACTGTTTGCGTTTTATCTCGGAACCGATCCGCAAAAGATCGAGCCGGTGAAAGCCGCATTCCTTGACGAGATTCACAAGCTGGCCAACGAGGGTCTGACCCCTGTGGAATTAGAACGGGCGAAAAAGAAACTGATCGGCCAACAAGAAATCGCCAATCAAAGCAATGACGCTTTCGGTTATCACTGCGCGCTCGACGAGCTTTATGGCCTGGGCTTCAATTACTACAAGCAACTCGAGCACGACGTAAATGCCGTTACGCTCGACGACATCAAGAAAGTAGCGGCGAAATATTTTCGCGATCAACCGTATGTTTTAGCAACTGTGCGCCCACCCGAGAAGAAGTGACAGGTGACGAGTGATCAGAAAACCGTAGTATAGTTAATGATGCTCATCACTCGTCACCCATCACTCATCACTTTGTCATATGCCTGAAGTGCAAAAAACGGTTCAGACCGGCGAGCTAACCCAGCGGTTCATCGAGTTCGTAATGATGCACGCGCAAAACGCTGCGCTGTTTCTCGGCCAGATTCCAAATCCAAAGACCGGCGAAGCTGAAATCAATGTCGATTTGGCCAGGATGTTCATCGATCAACTCCAGATGATTCAGGAAAAAACGCGCGGCAACCTGACAAACGAAGAAACGATGGTCCTGCGAAACGCCCTCTCCAATTTGCAGATGGCATTTGTGGAAGCATCAGGCGCGACTCAACCGCAACGTGCCCCGCAGCCCGAAGCGGCGCAGCCCACCTCCGCACAACCGACGGAACAATCGACCTCAACCGCTCCCGAGCAATCTACACCTCTCGCGTCATCTGAGCCCGAGACAGAATCGCAAAAGAAATTCACCAAAAGCTACGGGCCGTAGGTCGATTCAATTTCGCAAAACTATTCTCGTAGTGTGGCCTCACGGTCGCAAGTCCTGCGTTTACAATGGAATCAGGCCCAAAAATTCTCTATAATTTTAGTTTGGCCGATCCTCCAGCAGCGCGTAGGGAATGCAAGTTTCGTTCGATTTCACAGACCGTGACCTCATCGACACCGTAGATGCCTTCGTTCGAGAGGTGTCTGCGGTTCGGGAGGCAACGGACAAGCACAAGCTGTGGTTCCGAGGCCATTCGAAGTCGGAGTACAAGCTTGTCCCAACGATTGGCCGACTGGCATGGTACGGCGGCCTCGCGAAGTCGTTCAACCTCACCACCGAGCGAGAGCTTCTTCACCGTTTCAGACGTCGGGCCTTTCCCTCTGACGGTCGCGTTAAGCAAGCCGGGTATGCATTGTTCTTAGCGCGTCATCACGGCTTGCCTACGCGAGTGCTAGATTGGACCGCCAATGTGCTGTACGCGTTGTACTTCGCATGCATGGAACATGTTGACCACGATGGGAACGTATGGGCGTTCCGGCAGCGCGGTTACGCTCACGTTTTGGACGCATTCGATTTGGTCGACCAAGACGAGGCACAGCTTTTGTCGTCGAAGCCTTCTCGCGTGAAGATCGTTCATCCCATCTTCAACTCAGCGAGGCTTATTGCACAAGAGGGTGGGTTCACATTGCACTCGGATCCGTGGCGGCCTCTTGAGGATCTGGTCGGCGTTCGGTTTGGCAAGAGATCGCTGGATATCGAACACCTGTACAGGTGGTTGATTCCGAAAAGGGCGAAGCCGACTCTCCTGCGCGAGCTAAGCGGCTTGGGGGTTAGCCACAGAAACGTGTTTCCCG
>QIBA01000208.1 GCA_003225175.1 Acidobacteriota bacterium | reverse complement strand
GCTTATTTTCGCATTTATTTAAATAAGACGAAGCGATTGACGATGAACCAGCACGGGATTTATCCAAAAACTTCGTTCCCGCATTTCCGTAGAAGGACGTGACAAATGAAAGCACCGCCCAGCTAGGGCGGCGATGTGCCGCGGGGGGTTCTGCAAGAAGCGAGTCAAAAACGAAAGCCGCCGATCAAAACGAAAGGCGCGTGAGCCGTAGCGCTGCGTGAAACAAAAAGCCGCCACACGGTGAAGCGTGACGGCTGATTGTGAAATGCTGCTGCTTTATTGGAGTGGGCGCGGCTTTAGGGATTTTTGACCACTTGCGGCGCAGGTTTGCTCGTCTCAAGCTGGGCGCTCACCTTTTGGATTTGCGCTGCTTGTTCCTTCACGGTTGCTGCAAGACCCTCAACCGTGGCTTCCAATTTCTCCACTTTGCGATGCTCTTTGAGGAATTCGTTGAGTAGCATCGCGTTCACCGCTTCGTAGCGGACCGTGTAAATCTCTCCGTTCTCATCGCGCACGACCAGGTCGGGGTTCACATTTGCTACGTCTTCCGCAATCAGTCCAAATTGTGGCGTGCATTCCGCGTCGTTTTTGTAGCGAAAGGTCACAGGTTTAAGTTTCAGGATTCCTTCGCTCGTTTTCTCCATCGCTTTGATCTCTTCCTTGAACTTCCGTGCCGAAGCCGGCGGTTGAGTGCCGAGCCGGCCGGTGCTGTTGATATACACCGGCTTGATCGTTCCACCTTCGCTCACGTTATAAATACCGGCGATAAAGGTGCCGTTCTGTGTTCCTTGCGTGCCAATGCGGATTTTGGCGCTCTCGCCCGCTACTCCGGCATGGCCGATATCGATATTGTTGCTGCCGGTGGTCAGGTTTTGACCGGCTAACGCGCCGACGGCGATGTTGGTACTGCCGGTGTTGCGAAAGAGTGCGTTGAAACCGGTGGCCGTGTTGTTGGTGCCAATTGTGTTTGAAGTCAGCGCGCCGTTCCCGGTGGCAGTGTTGTTGTTGCCGCTCACATTGTTTACAGCAGCCTGAAAACCGATAGCCGTGTTACTGCTGCCGGTGTTGCGAAAGAGCGCGTTGAAACCGGTGGCCGTGTTGTTGGTGCCAATTGTGTTTGAAGTCAGCGCGCCACTGCCGGTGGCAGTGTTGTTGTTGCCGCTCACATTGCTTACAGCAGCCTGAAACCCGATAGCCGTGTTACTGCTGCCGATGGTGTTGTCTAAAAGCGCGTTAACACCGGTGGCAGTGTTGTCTGTGCCGTGTGTGTTGCTATAGAGCGCCTGGAATCCATTGGCCGTGTTAAAGTCCCCGTCTGTGTTGCTATAGAGCGCATAAATTCCGGTGGCGGTATTGTCCTCGCCGCTTGTGTTGCTAAAAAGCGCACTAAAACCGGTCGCGGTATTTTCGGAACCAGTTGTATTGGCTTGAAGCACATTGGAACCGGTGGCTGTGTTATAGCTGCCGGCATTGACCCAGAGGGCATAAAAACCGTTAGCGGTATTGTCCAGGCCGTTTTGGTTGTACTCGAGTGCATGCACTCCAACGGCCGTGTTGTTGTGACCGGTTGTGTTGGCAACGAGGGTCTGGGCGCCAAGGGCGGTGTTATCATCACCGGTATTGTTATAAAGCGCAACACGACCAACGGCCGTGTTCCGCAGGCCCGAGATGTTGGTAAACAGCGCCCAGGCCCCGATGGCTGTGTTGAACATGCCGCTTGTCACGTTCAGGTTAGAGAGCGCGTTAGTGCCTTCAGCCGTGTTGTCGTTGGGATAGCCTCCGTCCGGCGCCGGGGTCACTGCGTGGG
>QIBA01000207.1 GCA_003225175.1 Acidobacteriota bacterium | reverse complement strand
ATGAATCTAATGTGATTAATTAGTGATCGTCAACATGCATTTTCGCGATTTTATATGAAAAAAGACATTTACATTACTTTTACTTCTATGTTAGCTTCACATTTTAGCAACATAACCTCCTATTATTTTAATATGTAAGATAATTTAAGTTTTATTCTTTCTAAAATTCGATTTATTGCTGCAAAATTATTAATAGCTTTAAATAATCTTTAGTTAAAAGAAATGTTTTTTTTTTGTGGCACAGTTAAATTTCCCGATCGATGATAAAATTCTATATGTAGATCCAATTAAAGTAATTTTATAATTCATGACTAAAATGTGATAGATCAACATGAAAATCATTTTATTTTCACGCTATTTTTTCATGCTTTACAATTTTTTTTACACTAATGCTAATTCTTTTTTTCATGCTTATAATTTTTTCACACTTATAATTTTTACATTTATTTTTTTTATGCTTATAATTTTTTCATATCTATAATCTTTCAAATACAATTCTTTCACATTAAACAATTTTTTTCTTTTTTAACGTTAACGTTAACATTAATAAATACTAACGCTAAGCTAGTAATTATCGTTATTACTATCACTATTATAATACTATCTATTTGTTATTATTTATTGTTATTACTATTACTTTTTATGAAAATATTTCTTTTTAAAATCTTTTATCTTTAATAATAACTTTAATAAGATATTAAATAAAATGTCATATTTACAAGGTAAAAGCATTTTACATTAATATTAAAATAAAACTTATTAATAATAATATTAACATTAATATTAACTTTATTTTATAGAAATTGATGATGCTTGGAAAAATGTTTTAATTAATGAAGGTGATTTTGAATTTAATCCAAATGAAGATGAAGACATATCATTAGATAATGACAATTTAAGCATTACAACAACTAATATTGATAGTTCTACAACAGAAAGCTCTAGTCATAATACTGAAGTCTTACCTTTTATTTGGAATGAAATGGCTTTTAAGGAAGCTCATCAAAAATTAATAGAAACCAATGATGATGAAAATAATTGGGAAGATAATATTACTGATTTTAGTGGAAATTTTGAAACTGAATCA
>QIBA01000206.1 GCA_003225175.1 Acidobacteriota bacterium | reverse complement strand
AAAAGGCCTCTGGACAGCAATATTGCATTTATGTAACGGTTAATGGCTTATTTGTTATTACTTCTGATATTACATGTGACAATGTGACATGTACAGCAGCGATAAGATCATCAGTTGTGGCTTAATGACATTACCCGTTGTTGTATAATCAACATTGTGAAACTGATTCTGGAAAATCAAAATCATCGATTAAAATTTATCATTCGTTTTTTCGTATTTAAACAGTTGACTTTTGCTATTCTTTATTCTTTTTTTTTAACAAATTATCATTTCCTAAGATCAATAATTGATCTTATATAATAATTTTTATCCAAGACTTTTTAATCGTCATAAGCAACGTAGTCGTACCTCATTTCATGCTCATCGAGATAAATTAACATCATTTGAAATTTTAATTTTCAAAACAAATCCTTCATCATGAAAAATGAAAAATTATTTTCAATCTTAATCGTATCTTTGTTTATTTCATTATGTGGCGGTATCATAACATTTTATGATAAAAATTTAATGCCACAACAAATGATACCATATTCAGATAATAGTATAGTATTTCGTTTATTCGAAAGGTTAAACATCACTTGTAATGTACCAAATTTAACATATAAAATCCTTCATCCAAATGGAACCAGTAATTTAATTACTGTTTACGATCATCAAATTCCATTTTTTAACTTTTGTCAGGATGATCATTCAGGAGCCATGTAAGGTAAAACTCCATAAATCACATCAGACTTTTTATCTACTGATGATCCACATAAACCAAGATCTGTAATAAGTAAATTCTTTTGAATGCTAAATAAAAGATTTCCTGGATGAAAATCTTGATGAGTTAAATTACATTCATGCAGTTGTTCAAGTCCATTGCTAATATCTAATAATGCTTTTACTCTATCCTTCCATGTTATATTAATTATATCATATTTGTCAAGAGAACCATGAGGAATGTATTCCATTACCATGATATAACTTTTTGTTTTTGGATTTTGAGAAAGTCCAAAACATCGAACAAAAAGTGTATTATCCTTTAATTTAGCATATTGTTCTCTTCAAAGTACTACAGTATGTTCAATCTTTTTAATATATATATTTTTTTTATCAGTAAAGGGAGTTTATTCGTTTATAGATTTTTGATTAAGAAATATTTGTAAAGTACGTTAACAAATTTTAGTTACTTCTAATATATCAACAAAATTACAATTATTATGAATAGATGTGTGAGCATAGAAACTAGATAGGCTTATGCTACGATGCATGTAGTAAGAGCATGAGTTTGACTATTTATAAATTTAGTTTTACAGCATTCTTAATAATAATTTTTTAATAAATACATGCAAAGCAGGCAAGGAAAGTCTGTTAGAAACAAAGTCGAAGATGAGTTTATAGATAAACAAATAATTACTACTCGAAAAATATAGTATTAGAGGCAATAATTTTAAATTTGATAATTTGACAATTTATTTTCGTTAAAATAATCAAAATAAATACAACTGAAAATATCAATAAAAACTATAACATTGTATGTTATTTATAATTTTAAGATTTAAAAGTAAATAATTGTTTACCATTCATTTATCATTATTATATATTGTTATAAACTGTTACACATTATCCTTTGGTATATGCTGTAAATTATTTTGAAGAATTAAGTCGTTGAGAACGTTCCTTAATTTTTTTTAGATTGTTATTTCTTTTGATTCTTCGTGCTAATAGATTAGAAGAATTTTCATCAAATGATTCTGGTTCATCTGACATTTTATTAAGGAAGATTTGGTTTGATTTAAATGCTTGATTATTTTGTTTGATTCGAGTTTGGACATACTCTTCTTAATCTGATTACTATTATTTTTATCGCAACATTTAATACACACATCGTGAAAATGTGATCCTTTTTCATTACATCGAGGTTTTATACATTTATATTTATCATATGGTAATTTTGCTAACGAATTAGAATGTACTTCACATACTTCACATAACATTTTATTTTTTTAAATGTTTTTCTTACTTTTGAAATTAATGAATTTACAGTACGTGACGACAAATGTATTTATATAAAAATATCATAATAGTATAATACTTGTATTTTTCTTCAAAAAATACGGCATTGTTTATATTTGTCGACTAATAATTATCAATTATTTATTTTA
>QIBA01000205.1 GCA_003225175.1 Acidobacteriota bacterium | reverse complement strand
CACCCCGGACGTCGGCACCGATACAAATAACGTTACCGGCGGTGGTGACATCATTGCCGGCTAGATCGCCCAAGGCTATGTTGAAGTTGCCGGTGCTGCTACCGAGCGCATTAGTACCGACGGCGGTGTTGTCGTGGCCGGCGGTGTTGCTAAAAAGCGCACCAGAGCCGACGGCAGTGTTGTTGAATCCGGTGGTATTAAAAAAAAGCGCTTGGGCGCCAGTGGCCGTGTCCTGACTGCCGTTGGTATTGTTAAGGAGCGCTTGACTGCCGTTTGCCGTGTCGCCGGACGCGTCGATGTTGCTAGAGAGCGCTTGATAACCCGTGGCCGTGTTGTCGCTACCGGTGGTGTTATTCTGGAGGGCTCCATCTCCATTGGCAACGTTGTTTACTCCGGTGGTGTTCTGCAATAGTGCGAACGCGCCGGCGGCAGTGTTGCCAGAAGCGGTATTGAAGTAAAGCGCTTGAACACCGATGGCCGTATTCTCGGTCCCTGTGGTATTGCTATAGAGCGCGGCGTACCCAGTAGCTGTGTTGTTGACGGCAGTGGTGTTGTTAAGGAGAGCGAACGCGCCATTGGCCGTGTTTAGACTGCCGGTATCGTTAAAGACAAGAGCGTCCACTCCATTGGCAGTATTGCCAGTGCCAGTGGTGTTCAACAAAAGCGCCGCTACACCAATGGCCGTATTGTTGTCTGCGGTGTTGAGGTCGAGGGCTCCAGCACCAACCGCCGTATTGAAACTGCCGGTGCTGTTGCCAAAGAGCGAATACCAGCCGAGTGCTGTATTTCCAGCGCCGGTGGTGAGGGAATTAAGCGCTTTGCATCCTTCAGCTGTCGTGAAATTCGGATAGCATCCGTCCGGCGTCGGACTGATTGCCTGCGCTTGTGGCAAGTGTACAATGAGCACTGCGACCACAAATAATGGAATGATTGTTTTCATAGGCGTGGAGTTTTGCAAGAATCTTCGCGGCTTGTCGAGGGCAAAGTCTCAGGGCGCGCACCTATAGCCGGATCGGATTGTCGCGTGATAACCGTGGCGAACGGCGGATGATCCCGGCCCAGAGCGACAGTGCCAAAGCGATGCGGGGACGCATGCGCACTCCGAAAGCTAACGCCAAACACGACCAGCGTTCTTGGCAGATTTGGCACGACAGTGCCTCGCGATGCGTCCTCGCATCGCTTTCATCCCGGCTGACAGCGGGTCGCGTCCTACCCGGATCCGCCTTTACTGATCAGTTACAACCACTTGTGCCGCAGACCTGCTCATTTCTGTCTGAGCGCTCACCTTGTGAAGACACGAAGCCAGGGCTTCGATTCGCTCTTCCTGTTCCACAAGTTTCGACTGAAAATTCTTTTGCTGTTCCGCAACGGTTGCTTCCAATTTTTCCACTTTGCTGTGTTCTTTGAGAAACTCATTGAGCAACATCGCGTTTACCATTTCGTAGCGCACACTTTCCACGAGACCCTTATTATTGTGATAAACCAGACCAGGATCCACTTTTTCTACTTCCTCCGCGATCAGACCAAAGCCAAGCGCCTGGGTTGGATCGAATTCCTTCT
>QIBA01000204.1 GCA_003225175.1 Acidobacteriota bacterium | reverse complement strand
GAACCCGTTGACGGTGATTTGGGCGTCCGGCACGTGGTTGGGGCCGACGCCCAACGTGGAATTTGCCTGGTTGGCAAAATCGACATGGAACTTCCAGCCCTTGACCTGGTTTAAGGTCACCCCGCCGTTGGCCGGGCTATCGATGGCCAGGAGAAATTCATCCCTGCCCGCAGGTGGCTGATCGCCGGTGCGGAAGCTCGCAGGGACCAAGCTGAAAGCATCGCCCAGAGTAGCCGCATCGATCGTGAACCCGATCGCATGGGTCGGACCGCCGTTAATCATGCTGCTGCGATCGAGAGCATATATGCGGACGCCCTTGAAGCTGAGGGGGTTGTCGTCGGTAAACTCGTTCATCGTCAGGTAGTAGGCATCGCGCCACAAGGCGAACTTGGGATAATCACCCATCCGGTTTGGGAACGCTGGATCCACCTGCAGGGCATAGAGCCACCAGCCGCCGCTGACGGGGTCGCCAGTCTTGGACACACCAATGCACTCGTAAAAGGGGCCAGTGCCAGGGAACGAGGGAAAGGCGATGTCGGTTACTACCCAGCGGTTAGCAATCTGATCATAAAAAACAAAAGGATCCCCATGGGTCGGTGGGTTCCCACCGTTCTGGTTATTGCCGCAAGGATTGCCGGCGCCCAGATCGTGGAAGAATGAATTAAATGTCGTGCCGTTCGCGCCGTTAAGCGGGTTGCCTGACTTGTCAAAAATTTTGATCGAGGTGTTGACTACGTTAACGTAGTTATTGGGGCCGACGTCGCCGTCGCTGTCGGACGGCAAACAATTGCAGCCGCTCTGAGCAGCGTTCATTCCGTCAAACGTCAGGACCGGGCCTGGCATCGCGGGTACCTGCGCTAACACTGCCTCAGCCAATGACTGAAATCGCGCAAATCCCGATATTGGTGGCGGCGCTCCCGTCTCCAGGCGCGGGTGGCGCGTGAGTCGTCGCTCCACAATTTCCGGAGATGGCGGAATATAAGGAAGGCTGCGCAAGTCTTGGTCCTGACCGACCGGCCCCACCATCCGCACTAACGTCGGCAAGCCGGAACCAGGTTGTGCCGGCGTAGTCCCCTGTGCTTTGGCGGAATCTGAGTAAATCCCCGCCGCGAGCAGCAACGTAAAGATGCCGGCCAGGCAAAAGAGAGAAGCAATTAAAACGCGCAGATTAAAGAATGCGGATTGAGAACTGGATTTTTTCTTCATAGTGGAGCTTGTATTGGAGGGCCGGATTTTGCCAGATGCTCTCGTTTTCGTTGAGCTTCTGGACAGAACCAAAAGGGCTTATTGAGCTATGCAGGCGAGGCCGATGACTGCGTCACACGAGGCAACTACGAGATCGGGAATGCGAAGTTCTGAGAAAACGTCAAATAATTACTATCTTTTTGCCATCGTCTTCAGCCGCCTTGGCCAAGGATAGGGCGCGCGCCAAGTGAGAAGCCGATCACCTCGGAGAAACGAACGAAGATGCAACCATCACTTGATCGGCGGTCGCTGAACTTTCTTGGCGCCTGGAGCCTGGGAGTTGGAGTTTCCCGGCGCTGCCTCGGCTGCAAATCGAATTTATAATGAATACGACGCTTTTCGCTGAAACGCTGCAGGTAGGACAACAACAAAAGACTGCGACGCTTGCATCGATTTTGGCGCTGGCCCCGGCGGTCCTCCCATGGCCGAGATCACTCCGGATATCGGCCATGCACTCTCACGCCCGGACCAGCGCCGAAATCGACAGCAACCCTATCTGATATCGACCGGTGTCCTTCCTCTTATTGTTTCTCCGGAAATGACGCAACGAAGTTGTCGAACAGATTCAGGAAAGAAATGGCGAAGCACAATGTCGAACGAGAAAGGAATGACGGAGCCCGAATGACAACAACCCGCTCTTTAGAGATTGGTCATTTAGTCATTGATTTCGGATTTCGTCATTCTCTGGCGTCGCCACTTGCCTCTTGATCCAGCACCGCTACCGCGCGGTTGTAGGTGGCTTTTGCGTCCTCGTGTGAGTTGCCGACCGCAGTTAGTCCTGTCCTTCCCAGCTCGCCCAAGGCGCTCATCATGTGAAACACCACGCCTGTCTGGCGGGTTTGATCGAAATGCAGGTTGTGCCGCACGACAATGTCGAACAGATCGTCAGGAGTAAGAGTGCGATATCGCGGCGACTCGACGTGGTCGCTGGCTACGAAAAACTTCTGCTGGCCATTAGGAGCCGTGAAGATGCCAGTCTCAGGATTATAGGTACCATCGGTGAGAAATTGCAGAGTCAAAAACGGATGAGTGGTGCCGCCTTTTCGCAAGTTAATCTCGAT
>QIBA01000203.1 GCA_003225175.1 Acidobacteriota bacterium | reverse complement strand
GCGGGCATGGACGCCGGCCCGCACAATGTTGTTGCAACAATTGCATGGCACTCTGGTAGCCGCGCGAGGGCGTCGCACGCTGCTGCGCCGACACACATGGCCCAGGAGATCGTGGCCGAAGAAGCTCTGCTGCGATTGACGCGACTGTGTGGCATCAATCTGGTTACTCTTTACGGAGTGGTGGCGGCCGTGGGCGATGTGCGCCGCTTAGTCACAGTAAAAAGTTAGTCGCTTACTTTGGCCTTAACCCAAGCGTGTCCCAGAGCGGCAACTTCGAAGGGAGCGGAGCACTCAAGCGGCATGGAAGAGGAGCGCTGCGCGCCTTGCTCATCCAATCGGGCAAAAAGCTCCTGCAAGTAAAATAATCCGCTGCAGAAGTAGGGACTGGCGGTAGCGGCACGGCGCGGACGAAATAAAGCGGCCGTGGCCGTCGCGCGCAAGCTCTGCGTGGCGCTGTGGCATGTCTTGATGGGACACTTAATCGGCGCGTTCGAACGGCTCGACACGCTGGCAACAAAACTGAGCAAGTTCGCTACCGAAATTGGACCGGGCGCTCTCACTGCCTTCGGCTATAACAACAAAGCCGACTTCGTGAAGAAGAACCTTATCTCTTACGCACTTATCCTTGACCGAACCACATGTCTGCTTCGCCTGGGTAGGTGCTCGGGCAGCCATGAAAGAGCGATCATGATGGGAACTAGATGAATGACGATAGCCATGATGCCATGTACCAGAAACTGTCGTTCCGAAACGCGCGACGCTATGAACCAACCGTAGAGCGGGTACTGAAGGAGTGCGAACGGGATCACCAGCGCACGAAGGAACGGCATAGCAAAGGTCAAAAGCGGGAAAAATAGGAATACCCAGCTGTATGATCTAGGTTCAGCGCCACCCGATCGGATCGCTAGCCATAGCAGGAGCGGCGACACAATGAGCCCGATCAGCGCACCTATAGCGGACGTCCTGCTCATCGACCTAACGAGAATTCGGTTGAAATTCTGCGCCTTTAAACACGCAAATTTTGGATCTAATCTAGCTTGAGTTTGCGCCGGGGAAGAACAAAATCGAGCTCACGATGGCGATTTTACCGCCAGCACGGAAGCCACACAAACCGAAATCACTCGATCAAGTGCGAGGCGTGATTCGAGTTGGGTAGTTTTTTGGATTGAAAGCACTATCTGTGGCGCCGCGATCTGGCGGTCAACATGTCATTCTCATCGCATTCGCAGCAGGCTTAATCGTCGGGTGGCGCAGCCAACAAGATCACCAGCGGAATCGCCACCGAGCAGAAGCGGCCGACCCCAATCATCCGAAACCGTTCGATCGCGTAGCCGCGGTAGAACAATTTTTCCACCACTCCGGCGCGAAAAACGATCGCGGTGATCAACCATAATGGGAGTTTCTCGAAGGTGACAGAACCGGGACCGTGTCCGTAGCCGGTGAGATAAGCCAGCGCACCGACAGCCGCGGCAGACACGGTCGCGATAATAAATCCCCACCGGATGGATCTCCACCAGCGCGCTGTGCCGAGTCCAATGGAACGCATGGGGAAGTGTGCGCCGCGCCGGATGATCAAAATGAAAGCCAGCGCGCTCACCCAGATCAGAGATTCCTTTAGAAGTGCCGAGGCAAACGTGATCTCAGGGACGAAGAACACGAATACCTGGCGGATCGCGACCATCGCAAAAAGCGAGATAGACAGTCCAGCCCACGTTGCGCGCGAAACTTTCGTGCTAACCGACGACTGGTTGGAGCTGAGAGCGAACGGCGCGCCGACGTTGTCTGTTTCCATAAATTGTCCAAATAAAATGCCGAGACGCGCAGTTTGGATTCAAGAAAATACGAGGCGGTTCGACGATGCGTTCGCGGGTTGTCAGTTGGCGCTTCCCGAGTCGCCTCGCCCTTTTTCAAGGGAGAGGGGAGGGCGAGGGATGATTTCAAGTCGGCGGGTACGCAGTGTTAAAGGCTGGCCCTCACCTTTATCGTCTCCCCGTCAGCAAGGTGGAGAAGCGTGACAATCGCGGAGGCTACGGCTTCCCGGTGGTCGCGCCCTACAATTAAAGATTTCCTGTTTTCCTGGCTTCCTGATTCATTCGGCGTTCGCTCGCGTGTCGCTACTGCACGGTGACAAGTGTGCCGACTGGAATTTCGGAGAAGAATTTGCGCGCAGTAT
>QIBA01000202.1 GCA_003225175.1 Acidobacteriota bacterium | reverse complement strand
GTGAGTCCGAGATGAGCTCCATTGCTGTCGGTTTCGTCGATGCTGCTGTCGGTCAAGCGTTTCACGGCACAGCCGAAGGCAGGATCGGTATAGCTCTGGCCCTTGGCCGGCGGTACAAACGTCGCCCAGTTCGTAGGAATATGCACTAGCCCGTCATTCTGCTTGCCGCAGATTAGTCGTGATGGAGCTTCGGTCACAGAATTGCCCGTCTTCCCAGCATGGGAATCAGATCGAGCACTTCGGTTACAGCCGGAATTTGTTAGGAGCAGCGTCAGAACCGCAACAAGGAAAAGGATCATTTGTGACACACTTATACTGATCCGAGTGGCGGTTTCAAGTTTTCGCGAACGCGCATAGTTTTCGGGATCAGAATTGTACAGGTGCCGCGGCTCGCAACACTTCATTTTGCTCTTCCGATCCCATCTTTATCTAAAGCAATTTTCGAATCCTCTGACAAGATCGCGTCATTCAAGATGTCCTCACGCTTAAGAATGCCAGAGCGAGTGCGCCACGTGCCGCCTCAAGTCTGGTGGATTTTGCTGATCGGAGCGGCGCTCCGTCTCGGATTTTTCGTGGTGGCGGAGAACAATGGTGGCGATGCTCTTGCGCGTGCGGCAATGACTGCAGGATGGTTGCAGCACCCTGCTTTCCGACTCAATTTTGAGCCGTGGCTTCCTGTGCATTTTTGGCTTATGGGAGGTATGTCTTTATTAGTTCGTGACGTCAGCTTTGGGTCGCGTGCATTAAGCCTGGTTTTGGGAGTCAGCACGTTAGCGGTTTTCTGGCTTCTAGTGAAAGAGATTTATGGCAAGCGGGCAGCGCTTTTATCTCTTCTTGTATTCACGTTCTATGCGCTGCACATCGGGTACAGTACAACCTCATCTTCGGAGGCTCCATACCTCTTTTTCCTACTCTGTGGCTTACTTGCGTTTTTTTGGTATCGGCAATTGCATTCACTTGCTTTTCTGATTGTGGCGGCGATTGCGTTGGCAATTGGCGCTGGCATACGCTACGAGGCTTGGATCTGCATTTTTGCAGTGTTTCTAGTCCTGTTACTTATGCCATCCGAGAACGCAAATCTGGGGCACGGGAAGCACGTCCGTGAAGTCCTGTCGTTCGGAGCGATTGCTGCCTTGTGGCCATTGTTCTGGATGGCCTACCAGTGGAAGATGTTTGCGAAGCCTCTTTACGGGGTCACGATGAACTACGCCTGGGTCGCCCAGCAAACTGCAATCGAACACAGGTCCGCTCTGTATCGATTGGTGCAGCCAGCGGGGGTGATTCTGCTTACACTTTGCCCCATCGCGGTCATTGCAAGCATCTACGGATTGGTGTCGGGGATGCGCTTACGCCGAAGCCGAGAATTCGGATTGATTCTGCTGACTATGGGGACCGTATTCGCGATTCAAAGTACTACTGGCGGCGTGAATTCCATGGCTCGTTACACGATCACATTAGGAACACTCATCGCAATTCCTTCGGGCTACGGATTCTGCCAATTTGCGAGGTTTATGCGCCGGTCCATGCAGACTCAATTTCGGGCAGCGATAACAGTCCTGTTGCTCCTCAACTTAGGCGCAATTCTTGCAGTAAGCGAGCTGCCAAATCGCTTGAGCGATAAATTCAGCGCGATATCTCCGCGACTTCGGTTTCCCAATCGTATCGAGGAGCTTCGGCAGTACTTGAGGCCAAGAATCACGGTGGATGATGCTTTGGTCATCGACGACTACAACGTGGAATCCAATATCATAGCGGCAGCTGTTGGGGTGCCATTCCGCGCTAGCAGTCGCGTATTCCTGGCCTCCTCGCATCCAATATCGGAGCTGACGGGATTCTTTCACGAAAGACATCCTCGATATGTGATTTATTCAGATCGCGGAGTGCTTCCTGCTGCTCTACCTTTACAGGGGAAGTGTACGAGCTCGGGTATAAGGATTCAGGACAGAACATTCCAGTGCCTGTTCGAAAATGATGTATATCGTGTTTATCAGGTGACCTACGGCCAATCGTTCGAAGCGGACGAACGCTTTTCAGATCAAGCCGGGCAGCAGCCCGGTGCCGATCAAGCGCGGCGAGCAGGTTATCTCGACAACGCGCCTCGCTTGTGAGCATTTCTCAGAATGAGAGTAGTTCCAGAATGGAATTTCCAGGCAATCCGTGAAACTCTCGCGCCAAACTCTTACGGCTGTATAGCAGGCGTGGAAGATCCACTCGCGTTATGACCAGATTTCCTATTAAGCAGTTCTTGCGATTCTTAATCGTCGGTACTATCAATACCGCGGTGGATCTGGCTGTTCTTAATGCGCTGATTATTATCAGCAAGAGAGGCCGAGAGGGGCTGCTGTATGCCGTCTTCAAGGCTATCGCCTTCACGGCCGCCGTGATTAACAGCTACTTAATGAATCGGACCTGGACTTTTCCGCGTTCCGCCGATAAAAGGCAGGTGCTCGAAGGCGGACAATTTCTCTTTGTCAGCCTTGTTGGCGCGGTCCTGAATGTAAGTAGCTCATGGTATGTGGCCACATTTGTGCCTCGAGTTTGGAAAACACAGGGCTACTGGCCTTCAGTTGCGGCGCTGGTGGGTACGGGATTTTCGTTCGCGTTGAACTTCCTCGGCTATAAGTTCTGGGTTTTCGCGCCACGGCCTGCCTCAGCACGGCAGCCTGAGCGTGCTCAAGCTGCCGCGTAGCTGAAAGCCCGATTTCCTATTGCACGTTGATCATGAATACATCGGTGCAAGCGGTGGAGACGTGCCAGTTTCCGCTACAGCCGTTGGGATGAGCCATGTTGCTGTCGAAGATGACGTATTTGCCATCGCGACTAATGGCGGCATGAGGCTGGGCTCCGAAGTCCTCCATGGCGCGAGTACGGGCATGAGCCAGACGATAGATTTTCGTGCTGCTGTTGTTGGCATCGATGCGCGCCAGAATGAGCTCGTCCTCGTATAGCGCCCAGTTGCTGGAAGAAGGCGCTTGGTAATTGCCGTCGTTGGTGAAAAATTCCGGTCCCGGTGTGTTGCCTT
>QIBA01000201.1 GCA_003225175.1 Acidobacteriota bacterium | reverse complement strand
CAGACGGATTCCGTGCGCGAAGGGATGCGCGAGATCGTTAAGACACTGGTGGAGGCGATTCTGTTCGTGGTTGTTGTCGTATTCATCTTTCTACAAGGTTGGCGTGCAACTCTTATTCCGCTCTGCGCCGTGCCGGTTTCACTGGTTGGAACGTTTGTATTATTTCCTTTATTCGGATTCTCGATCAATACGCTTTCGCTTTTCGGGCTAATACTGGCCATCGGCCTGGTGGTCGATGATGCCATTGTTGTGGTCGAAGCCGTCGAGCATCACATAGAACATGGCATGGCGCCACGCGAAGCCACATTGCTGGCAATGCGTCAGGTATCTGGGCCGGTGATAGGTGTCGCCTGTGTGCTTGCTGCGGTCTTTATACCTACGGTGTTTCTTCCGGGGATCACCGGGAGATTATACCAGCAGTTTGCAATAACCATTGCAGTGGCGGTTATCATTTCCGCCTTTAATGCACTTTCCCTAAGTCCAGCGCTTTCTGCGTTGTTGCTTCGTCCGCGCAAGAAAGCCCGTGGCCCGCTCGGCTGGTTCTTTGGCGGCTTCAATCGCGTCTTTAGCAGCGTAACGAATGGTTACGTCAATTGGTCGCGCCATGCCATCCGAAAAAGTGCGCTCAGTCTTGGATTGCTCGTGCTCTTTTTTGTGGGTGCGGGATGGTTCGGCGGGAAGCTACCGCGAAGCTTCCTTCCCGAAGAAGATCAGGGCTACATTTATATGGCGCTGCAACTACCGGATGCCGCGTCGCTCGATCGCACGGATGAGGCGGCGCGTAAAATCGAAGATGTTCTCAGTAAAATACCGGGCATCAAATACACTACGGCTGTCGTCGGGTTTAGCCTTCTTAGCATCGTTCAGGATACTTATAGCGCCTTCTTCTTCGTCACCCTGCAGCCGTGGGAGGAGCGAAAGAAGCCGGAGGAACAATACGAGGTAATCAAGCTGCGGATAAACAAGGAGCTGGCCGGTTTTACTGACGGGATTGCTTTTGCGTTTCCGCCACCTGCTATCCCCGGCGTAGGTACCTCCGGCGGGGTTACCTTTCTGTTGCAAGACCGTGCCGGAAAAGACATTGGGTTTCTTGCCGAGAATTTACAGAAGTTTATGGCCGCCGCGCAAAAACGTCCGGAACTTGCCGGACTCTTCTCAACGTTTCTGCCTAACGTGCCGCAGCTCTTTGTGGACGTCGATCGCGACAAGGTGCTCAAGCAAGGTATCGACATAGGCGAGGTCTACCAAACACTACAGACCTTCATGGGTGGTTATTTTGTCAACTATTTCAACCGCTTCGGACGGACCTGGCAGACCTACATCGAGGCGGAAGGCGATTACCGCGACGACCCGAAGAATGTGGGTCAGTTCTATGTTCGCAATTCGAACAACGACCCCGTTCCACTCGATGCTCTGGCCACGATCAAAAACATCAACGGACCGGAATTCACGTTGCGCTTTAACGAGTATCGCTCGGCGCAAATCAACGCGGCCGCGGCGCCGGGCTATAGCTCGTCGCAAGCGATGAAGGCATTGGAAGAGACCTTCCAGCAATCCATGCCGCCTGAAATGGGCTTTAACTACATGGGCATGTCATGCCAGGAAAAGAAAGCAGAGAAAGGTGTTTCGTCGACCGCAGTG
>QIBA01000200.1 GCA_003225175.1 Acidobacteriota bacterium | reverse complement strand
CGACAATGTTCGCTTCATTTGCAGGCGGTCCGATTACGGCGATTAATGGCGGTTACGAAGTCTCGGCCCTGACACGACCGGATGTAAAAAAAGCGCTTGGAATCATCGCTTCAAGTCCAACGAACGCGGTGGGCTTTTCATCGGTCTGCGCAACAAAACACTTCCCGCCACGATGTTCGCCAGCGCTTTAACTGATCGTTTAGACCCCTTTGCGGTGCGACGATCCTGAGTATGATGGACAATTTGTGCGCGCGCTCGATCATGCGCCACTGGGCGCACAGATCGGCGAAGCATGGCCGATTGCGGCACAGATCAGAGCGGGCGACGCAGCGAGCTGGTACAACACCATGGTCGTCTGGTGTCGATCGCCTGTACGGTTTGGCCGCCAAATCGAACGACGTCGGGCAACGGGTCAGCGCCCGCAGGGCGTTCCTGCGCGCATCGAACTATTATCGTGTTCGATCCGCCCATGGAGGTCCTTAGATTCCGTACGGGAATACACCTCTGCCGGGTTTTTCAAAAGATGTTCGATTGGCTCGATCCCATGCTCGCCAGATGAGGCGTACGAGCACGTGGACCCACTTCAAAGAACGCTAAATGTTACGCAACTACTGTGCGTTTCTCAGGAGGTCTTCGGCGCACGCTTGTACCCTGCCCGAATTGCGTCTTGCTCCGTCATGTATCTACCCTTACGGGTCGTGCCGTAAAACGGCGAGCCTTCCCTGTGGTATACGCCTGCCTCTGTGTTAACCCACACCTGGCCGTGGCCGCCGCCAGGCGCCTCCGGATTAGTCACTTGCTCATTGGTGCGACCCGCTGACACTGAGGTAGGCGGAGGCTGTGATTGAGCTTTGTCCACACAGAACAGGGCAACTCCAACGATAGAAACAGTAGCAAAAAATTTCGTATTCATACAGAGTATTTCGCGTGACACCGCATCGACGGCCGTAAGAACATTGACATTCCCCCCTGCGAGAATGGGAACGCGATCCGCTGCTAACTCCCTTAGTATTTTGTTTGAAGAGTGCTGGGCAAATTGAGTAGAGGCAAATCACAATGAAATCGTTATCTGTCAGAGTTTTGTGCATTAGCACGCTCTCCCTGCTGGCGTTATTTCGCGCGCGCACTGAGAAGCGAGGTATTTCTCGGGAGCAGGCTGAAACGTTGTGTCACGGCTCAAGTTTCAGCAGGGCGAGATTACGTTGCACGATGGGGGGCAACCCTGCATGTGTCCGATGGATTTAAATGGGCCGGATGCTCAAACTGTGCTGGTGAAATTGTGGGGCAATCCACCGCGCTCGGCCGATCTGCTCGGCATGTTGATGCCTGATGGCGCAAGTGTAAGTCCATTGACTGAGAAGTCTGGGGCTGTCGTAGTGACCTACGAACCGGACGGCTATGTCAGCGATAAAGACGCCGAAAAGTATGTTGTAATTGAGGGTATTGTCCGACTGCGACCCAAAATTTAGCTCTTTCGCTCAGTCATGAAATCGGTCGCCTTCGCCTCGTGTTTTTAACGATGGTTGCGTGTGCTGCAGCCGATACAAGCGCGGCGGGGTCGACGGAAGACAGAGCCATTGGAATGCGAGGATTCCTTGTATCGTGTGAGAATGCGGCATATCGCGTCATCCAGCAGCGATATCCCGACGTTAAACGTTCGCCGGTCAATCGGGCGGTCACTTTTGACGGCGCACATAAATCGCAAAGTCGTTTTCGATACGTTTTCCCATGGTCGCCACACGATGTAGTTCGACATTACGCATGTTAATTGACAGGTGGGCCTAATCTGGCGCTGGAAGGATGAAGTTATGAAGGATGAAGTGGAAGCGAAGCTCACTGCCGCCGCGTGTATTCGGTTGCCCGTTACGCGACGAATTGGCGCTCCCAATCAGAAACTCTCTTACTGCCAACCGAGTCTTTTCTGAGTGACCCATCGGATAGACTGATAGCGGACGACTTTTAGTTTGTCGTATTGAGCAGATGAGAGAATCGCTTTCAACTGCGGATCGGCCTGCTTCTGGAGGGACTTAACCTCTTGTATCTTCTGAACGTCCGAAAGCGAATTGTTGGTTCGGATCGCTATTACCTTCGATCCTTCGTTGGCAAGAATGGGCGCTATTTGGGCACTCTGTTGAGGCGACACACTTAAGTTTTGTTGTAAGCAGCTTTG
>QIBA01000199.1 GCA_003225175.1 Acidobacteriota bacterium | reverse complement strand
TATAGCGCCTATCCCATCCGCGTGCCGGCGGTTCCGGCCAGCGTCATCGCGGCGGGATGAGACGCTTTGCAACGGCTTGCATTCTTGCGCGCCAGTAGGGCAGGGACATACACGTCCTCCGCGTCCGCGGCCAAGGGAGCGATCGGCAACGGACCGGCTGAGTGGTAAGCGCTCGAGGAAGTGCGTGATTGCGAACGAGCTGCGTATGTACCAGCCGGCAGGTGCCGAAGGCGGCAGGCTAAGATTACTAATGGTTCGAAATGGGAGGGTGCACGGTGATCAACAAAGCCGTTCAATTCGCAGTGACTTCGTGCGCGCTCGTGGCGTTCGCTCTCAGTTTGAGCGCGAGCCATGCGAATGCACAGGCAAAGGATAAGAAGAACAAGGCATATACCTATGCGACAAAGGGTCTCTTGGAATTTCAGTCGACGGTTGCACCTGGGAAAGTTGAACGTTGGAAACTGCTTCTCGATCAGTCAAATCTCGGTGGAAAAGAATTGGAAATGGTCGAACTTACGCTTCCCGCTGGCGAGGTAGTCGGCGCCCACCGCCACGGATCTGTCGAGATTATCTATGTTCTATCAGGAACATTGGGTCATGAAGTAAACGGAGAGATGCACATGCTGACACCGGGCATGGTCGGTGTGGTCAGGCCAGAAGATTCCGTTCGCCACGTTGTTCCGAAAGAGGCCGACGTCAAGCTGCTGGTGATCTGGGCACCAGCGGGGGAAGCAAGGAAGTTCTTTGGTCACGCAAAGACCACGCCGATAGAGCAGAAGTAGGCGGCAATGGCGCCGCGCCACGGAGCTTCGCTGGTTCGGCAGGAGCGCGGAGGAACGTGAGGTCGTCAAATACCGCGATGCGAAACGGCAGGACTGATACCTCCCTGTCTTCGGCTAGCTTTACCTCGCAGCGCACCTGGGGTGACCAATTAGCGCTGGCTGAAAACACCAGCACCGGCACACGGGCTGTGGCGACGTGGCGATGGCGTTAACAGTCGCTCGAAACCAACCCGCCCCGGTCTGCGCATCGCGTGGAGAAGCACGTGCACGCGGCGCGTGTAGCCCGCAAGGTATGCTCAGCTCCTGGTACGTATGACCTGCCGGTGCGGCGCGGTGTGAGATCACGGATGAGGCCTTGGCGCGTCCGGTTGGCTGGTCAATGACGCTCGAGCAGCTCGCGCGATGGATGCGATGCTCGCAGTGCGGCAAGAAGGGGCGGAGGTCATCGCGGTGGCCGATCAGGGCGTCGTGCCCAAAACTGGGCTCGCACGCTTGATTTGGGTACTGATTCACACCTTCGGCTTACAAGTCAGCGCTATTTGAGTAAGAGCTCACGGACAGTGTTGCGAGAAGCAGGCAGGTGACCGGTAGCGCACCATCTGGGACCCCATTCGCCCGCCCTGAGCTTGATTCTTAGCTTCTTCTGTATGGTAGTTGGCTCCCACGGGTCTCCGATTGCCACACCCTTCAGGTCGAAAGCCTTGGCCTGGGCGGCGAGCAGGAGCAGGAGCAACGGGGACAGGAGTGTGGTTAGTGAGCGCATCCCGTGTCTGTCCGCGTCGCCAGTGATTGTAAGCGTCCTGCACGCGCCAGACCGTCTGTCACTGCGAAGGCGGATTTAGCGTGATCGGTAAGGCCTTGCTTTCGTCGCCGCGAATCACACCCAGCTCCACCTTCTGCCCAGCGTAACGGGCGAGCTGGTCTCTGAAACCTGCCACGTCCACCACATCCTCACTGTTGATCTTGATGATTACGTCGCCGTCGAGAATGTTCGCCCTAAAGGCCGGAGTACCGACGACAACGATGTCGATCTGAACGCCGGTGTTGCGGGGTATGGAGTAGGGCATGAAATTGGTTGTGGTGGTCCCGGGCGTCGTGACAGTGCTGGTCCGAGAGCAATGCCGCGAGGGCGGGCTTAGGTTCGATCTCGGAGGCGCGCACCGTCAGCAGGTCTCCCGCGTCCGCCGCGAAGAAGCAGCAGCACGATCCGGTATCTGAAGCTCGAAAGCTATGCCGACCGTCCGGCGCGAGGTTCGCCAGACGGTGCATTTGGGTGCAAATTGGTGCAAGACGTTGCACATGGTAGCGGGGGCCGCTTCGAGCTTTATAGCGCGTACCCATCCGCGTCCCGGCAGTTTCGGCGAGCGTCGTGCGGACGACGTGACACCCTTCGCAGCAGGCTGCATCAGGGTCCACAGCGCCGGTGTCGTTTGTCAGGAGTGCAGACAATCGACGCGTCGCCGCCGGGCCGTGACCAGCCCGTCCCAAAGAGTTGCTACGTTGTGCTACAGATGCTACGCTGGCCGCCCATGAAGAGTCGAATAATCACCCAGCGGGAGCTTCGCAATCAGTCGGCCGCCGTACTTCGCGAGGTGGAGGCGGGACGAACGATTGTCGTGACCCGCAACGGTACGCCGGTC
>QIBA01000198.1 GCA_003225175.1 Acidobacteriota bacterium | reverse complement strand
AACATAATACTTAGATTCTCTAAGGGAAGTATGAATATTTTCGTTTGTTTAGAATATTATTTTTTAACCCGTATTCTCATGGCGCGTGAGTTGAAATTCCTCTCCATTGAGCATATTTTTATTCTCTTTGGCGCGTGAGTTCGAAAACCCTCTCCACTGAGCATACTTAATTTGAAATATTCTATAACCAAATATTATACTTCCTTGCTAACAACAAATAATAATACTTAACTCTTTACAGATGTCGACCTGTTCAGAACTTTTAATAAAAAATATAATCGAACAGTATTTGAACGAGAATGACTATGTCTCTTGGACCCATGAAAATCTTTTGAAATATTTATTATCTTGTAATGTAACAGATACATATGAAGATGTACTGGTTAATTTTACTAGATCTGTTTTAACGAAAATAATAAATAACGATAATTTAAATCAAAATATACGGAACAAAGCTAAAAAGCTTAACGATACTATGTTGACTACATTCAACAAAAGGCCGGAGATAAAAAGATTAATTAATCTAATTACCAAGGTAAGCTCTAAATTAACGTTAATATCTTTTCAAATTATAAATTAATGTTAATATCTTTATAGCCTTATAATGAGAAAATGGCAAAAGAATTTCCAGAATATTTTAGAGATTTAAAGGAAAGTTTGAAGAGCGATAATGAAGCTGTTGCTCAGTTGTCACAAAGATTGATACGCGCTACTAACTGGTTTATTGTGAATAGTAATTACGGGAATCGAAAAGATAATGTTTCAAGGATTAGCGAAAAGAAACCAAAGATTTGGCTTAATATTTTGATAAAATGTTTAGATACGTCAAAAATCCCTAGATCAGAACAAGCTATTTATTTTTTGAAAAAAATTATTTCTGAGAATATTATCGGAAATATGGAATCGAATTTTATATTTAATTTTTTCTACAATGACAATAATTATTACGGATTAGAAGTTCCTATAGTTCTTTCCGCGATCACATCTATCATGCAATATAATCCCACACCATGTCGTGGTATCAGAAGTAATCCTTCTGAAAATCATGTCAAATGTCAGATGTGGTCAAAAATATTTTCTGATGCATTTTCTGATTTCAATCCTGTTTGGGAATTGAATCATTTATTTTCTGGTAATTCGAAAAGGGACTTTGGGCGATCAGACTTTGCTGCGATTTTTATTACAGAAAGCAACACACCATTTGTGTTTTTTATAACAGAATTTGAAGTTGACAGATTCGAGAGACACAAAGATGATATTGTTGTACTTGCTGAAGGGGCGTTCGAATTAAACAAAATAATTTCTTCTAGAGGCAGATTTTTTCCTGAAGATATATTAGAAATAAGGTTACATTTAGCTCTAGTCAATAATACCCACATTACTTTTGGTAGTATTCGTCCAGAACTGAATTTTGAAAAAACTTTATTATATTATATTTATGACAGAGATCTGTGCAGTTATGAATTAAATACCGGGGACAAAATGCAGGACATAATTAACGTCATTAAATTGAGCTGAGTCAGTGTCGAACTCAATTTACTACAGATCGATATTGAACCCATTTTTAATAAAGATCGATGTCGAACCCATTTTTAATACAGATCGATATCGAACCCATTATTTAATACAAATCGATATAATACAGAACTAATTCGAACTCATGATATCTAAAGAATTATTGTTATTACTAACAAGTTAACGTTGAACTTTAAAGGGAGTTCAAAGGGAGCTTAAAACAATCTTAGATAAATGTGTTTAACTTAACTCCTTTACCCTCATACTAATCATTTGTAAGTATTTAAATGGACTTGGTATACTTTTTTTTGCGGCGATGTAGTCGCCGCATATCTTTTGTCATACGATTTGACATGACGATCAACTAATCTTTTAGTTGTTACTAGCGTTTATCCTTTTTTATATATATAAAAACTTTTCACACAAATTATAACAAAAAAGTATTATTAAATAAAAACAATACTTTGATTTATTTAATAC
>QIBA01000197.1 GCA_003225175.1 Acidobacteriota bacterium | reverse complement strand
CAAAAAATGCATTAATGAAGTTTACACTAATATACCAGAAATTGATCATAATTTAAAAAAGCTTTATTATATCGCAAGTCAATTAGTAAAATAATGTATTACTTTTATTTTTTAAAAAACATTGATGTTTTATTATTAATATTAACGTACGTTATTTTTATTATAATAGAAAAGTTTTAAATAAGGACAAGCAATTAATTAATGCTAGTGTGGGATCTAAGTTATATGACGAAGGAACGTGGTGTTCTAAGACAATTGACAAAATTATTGAATGCTTTGTGATACTATCTGAAGATTTTGACAATAATATTGTTTATTCTGTGTAAGTAATTTCTAATTTTGCAATTTTTATTAAATACTTATTTGTGATTATAAACTTCTAGGGGTGAAAGTGCCAATAGGAATACAAAACCGGAATTATGCGAGGAATATGACAAGAAATTTATTGAAGAATTTGACAAGCTTAAAGACAGTGATTCTAATAAAACCAAAAGGTCCCCAAAAAAGCCTGACGCTAAGATCTTATGGGTAGATGATAAGCGTACTACAACTTTACTTTCAGCTGAAGTGAGCGGTAGTCCAACAAAAGTAATTGATATTATGAAAAATGAAGGTGATCGAAGGAAATTAATACGGTGTATTAGGTCTGTAAGTAGAAATTTATGGAGAAACATTGAAAACTGGCACAACAAATATGTGTCTGATGATACAATGCAGAAATTAAAAAACATTCCGCGCATATTGATTCATGTTTATGGTATTGTATTATGGTATTGTAATTAAATTATAAAATGAGTGGATACTAATTAAAGTCAATATTTATTAGGATTCAAATTTGCAATAATGATATATGATGAGAAGTATTTCCCATTCGGAAGAGTTCGATTGATTTCTGAAATGGAAATACCGTTCCGAGATCTTACTAATGGATTAAATTCTATTATACTATTTGTTGCAAATTTATTAACAACGTTCAATTATCTAAAAGAATCATACGGATTATTAAACCAAGTGTTTAATGATATAAGAACTGCAGAAGCGCATAATCGCATGTTTGTACCTATTAGTGAGGGTACGAAAAATCTTCCAATTGTCTTAAAATCTCCAACAAAAAAGAAAAGGAAGCGTCTTCGAAGCAATAGCACTGCGTAGATTTGAAAGTATAATTGTTTAAAATAAATATATTACAACTTGGTTTAAAAAATAAATGTATACAACAGAATTCACATGATCATTTATAATGACACAGTATTTAATATTTTAAAATTTATTTGAATAAAAAATTTCTTTTGATTAAGGTTTAAACATATTGATTTTGATGACTTTTATTTCCGATGGATAATATGATTAATTCAGCAGTAAACTACAGTTATCAACGAAGAAGTCTCGTCGATGTTCGTACTAAATTCAGTCTAAGTTTCGTTCAGCGACATTTGTGACATGCATCATCTTAATAGGGGGATCAAGCCGCAACGAACGGAATTTTTAGATTTTTTCAATATCACAAAATCGTCATCGTCAAGATTTAATTCTTGCTTTTAAAAAAAAAATCCAATAATTCGACAGTCTAAATTAGTAACGTGCATTATCGTTATCGCGTTGAAACATTTTCACGTTTTAATAGTCAATTTACTTTAATTATAATTATAGATAAATTTTAAATTCTAATTACTATTAACAAAATATCTCATATTCATTTGTTTATTAAATTAATCTTATATAAAATATTTTAAATAAGTATTTCCGGATTTCTCTCGCTGTCTACGTTTATTTTCGGATAATATATTTGTACTAATACTAAAAAAAATAGTACATTGTACTAGTACTATGTACGGATTTATTGTGTCGAATCGTTCATTAATTATCTTTATTTATTTTAGCACAAATAATTTAAACATATTTTATGTTCATGCCATAGATATTTTTTCTTACATTTGAAAATTGGGCATTTATTACTTGGTGAAAACCATTTAATTTTGGTATATGTATTACTATAACGTTGACTGAATTTTTCACATGTCCCCATTATTATTTCTTTTGAATTAAAAGTTAATTTTAAGAAAGTAGATTCTATTGTAGCACTGTACTGTCGTTGATATTCCTCCAAAAACTACTCCGATGCGTGATAACACTTTCCACAATGCTTTACGCATCATTTCATTGAAGATTTATTCGCTAAAACCTCGTGGTCTATCACAACATTTTGATCAATTTCGTCATGGTCTATCA
>QIBA01000196.1 GCA_003225175.1 Acidobacteriota bacterium | reverse complement strand
CGATGAGGATCGACGGCTGGCCGACCCTTGATTTTTCTTTCCTTCGGTCATCCAAAGAGTGGGTGACGGGTGGCCCAGCCTTTTAAGCTCGGTTTCATTATGGAACCACCATGATTCGGGTGCCCCACTCTCGCGTGATTTTCGCGAGGGTGGGATTAGATGAATGTTGACCAGTCCCGGTTTTGGTTCTCTTCTTTGAATCGTTTCCGAATTGCGCTTATTCTGTGCCCATGAACTTTGCGTTTCTTGCCCTCGCGTGTTTCGCGAAGAAGACAAGTCAAAAGCGGAGTTGCACACATCCTCGAATCCCACCCTCGCGAACAGCACGCGAGAGTGGGGCACCCTTTACATGGAAGTCGCATGCAAGAGACCAAAACGGGAAAGACGGGGCCACTCGCCACCAACATCATGTGTCATTTAGGGAAAGCACAACAAGGGCGGGGCACCCGGCGAACAGCGCGCGAGAACGAGCCCCCCTTTTTTTGGGATGCCGGATGCAAAAAACCAAAACGGGAACAGGGCGGGCCACCCGTCCTGCACACATGCTCGCAGCCCACCCTCCGAACGTCGAGGCTGTTACGAAACTCAATAATTTTGTTACCTATGGTGGTCGCGGTCCAGGCGAAGCGCAATATGTTGTGGTTTCAAAAGAGGAATTTCGAGTTTCGTAACAACCTCACGTCGCGGAGGGTAGGGCACCACATCATGTGTCATTTAGGGAAAGCACAACAAGGGCGGGGCACCCGGCCTCCAAGAAAAGAATTAGGGCCCGGGGAAACCTGCGCTTTTAACGTGCGACTATGAACAAAGGTGAAAAGGAGTTTTCTCTTGCTTGCGGATAATCCGAAACAAGGGTCAACTTGCCGGTGCTTCGGTCCAGCCTTAGAGCAATTACGTACTCTGTAGCGTTGGCGTAAACGAATGTCCCGGAAAGATCGAATATGGGACTCGACAAGATTCTCTGACTGGCGCCCTCGAATAGAGGCAGAGTGTACCGGTCCGTTTCCACAAGCCCTCTAACCGAGTCCACTCGAAAGACGGCGATCGAATCCGAGCCGGAGTCATGTTCCATTCGCCCGATCGCGTATTGTCCGGAGGAGTCGAAACTCGTCTCACACAGCCCGAGGATCTGGCTATCCGGAATGACAGTCAGCACTCCGGTCTGAGCATCGACGTGATATTGATAATTGCTCTGCGGCAGGGGAACACCGCAATACCACCCGACAACTAAATCGCCAGTAGTGGAGGCGCTGATAAAGTTCGGACCTATTGGATCCCTGGAAAACGCAGAAAAATTGGCGACGGGAAAGATGTTGTTCTTCACTAAGCTCAGGGTGCCTGTGGCGCAGTCCTCGCGGTAGACCGCAACTCCGTCCTGTGAGTGCAACGGTTGTTCGTAAGCCGTGCCGTGGCCAACGAGCACCAGATTGCCACTCGCCTTAAATGCGTAAGTAGTCGGCCAGCCCAGGCTGAGCGGAATGAGCGCGCCAGCTGAAACGGGCACTCCGTCCACACCAACTGCCCAAGGGATCAACTGCCCGTCATTGGACCGGGGCAGCTCGTAAAAGAATTTGCCCTGCGGGTCAAATGCCAGCCTGAGATCAGAAGATCCCGACTGAATGTGCCCACGATTGATTGGTTGGGAATCGTCGGACGGAATCGTGAACGTCTCCAGGGTCGTAATCGGCTGGTGGTTCAAACCAAAGGGCGCTCGGGAAGACACGTACAGGTACTTGTCAGACGGATCCATCGTCGCCGAGAGCATGCCGTTGAAGGTGGAGATCGGCGACCATGGCATCTCACTCAAAGCACCGGTGGAAGCATCGATCTTGAACACCGTCAGGACCGGAGCTCCCCATAGATTTCCGGCATATAGGTACTGTTGGGTGTAGCCGGGATGCGTGGTTAGCGAACCGCACGCCGAGAGCGGCTGGCCTGAAGACGCAGCCGGCGCAGGCGAATCGGATGAGCCTTGGACTACTCCTCTCCCGTTGCTGCAGCCCCCAAATGCCAGCGTGAACAGCAGCATGGCTGGGAGACAGAAAGCGAAAATTGGCCGATCATAACTAGGATGTTGCACGCAATCCTTCGCTAAATTCGCTAAAAAGGAATTGGGTTCGGCCTTTGCGGTGCAAGCTCATTCCGCAATTTGGAGCAGAGATGCTGCCGGATTGAGCAGAGTTGCCTCTGAGGAGGACTCTGGAGGTGAGTAGTGCACGCCGCGTTCCATATCGGGAGGCTAGCCGGTTCAGCTACTTAGGATTGA